>JAENWH010000264.1 GCA_016650135.1 Peptostreptococcaceae bacterium | reverse complement strand
TAATATTGAAGAGTCTAATTCCATAACATTAACTCATCAGGAAATTGCAGATCATATATCGACGGCAAGAGAAGTCGTCAGCAGGATGCTGAAGTATTTTGCAAATGAAGGATTGGTTAAAGTATCAAGAAAAGGAATAGAAATAATTAACAGAGAAAAAATACAGGAAAAAACTGAATAATAATATACACGTTTTTAGTTTGTTTTAAAAAAGTGAGTTTATGCTTTCCACTAGCCACTGCTCAATACCAATGTTGGAATCTGATTTGGGGATTTCGAAGCCGAGTTTGTCAAAGGCTGTAAAAGAACTTAAATCACTATCGAAAAGAAGTCCTAAATCACAGCCTTTTGCAAGAGTTTTCATAGAAACCGAATGTTTTGCCGAGTTATTGTCAGGATCAGGCGGATGGTTGAAAAAATTACCGTCAGGTTCCAGATACTGACTATCGGCGATATCAGTTCCCAATAGAGCGAAAACCTCAGTTGCAATGAAGCCCCCTGTGCCATTGCTTGCATCAACGCATACTTTTAAACCTGAAAGAGGATGTTCACATGGATTATTTTTACAAATGGAATCTTTTATTATTTGACATAAATAGTTGCTGTAGATATTTGTAAGATTGATATCATTGGTATTATAGGTCTTCTTTCCATATTTCATTTTGAAATTGCCGCTGAAACCAGGTTCACCCAGCTTTTCTAAGGCTTCCCCAGTGTTGGAGGATTCTAGTGTGTTGGCATAGTCTTCTCTCTCAAGAAGGCCATTCTGACCAAATAACTTAAAGCCATTCATATGAGGCTCTCCCTTGCTGGAGGTAATCATTATTGCACCATCACATTTCAGACTATAAGGTTCTAAAGCGAGCTTCCCCGTAACGATGGCCTCGATTGCGGGGGTTGAAGTTAAACTACAATCGAAACAGGTAACGCCAAATGGAACAAGTGCTTCAAAGCAAGCAACCTTCAGGAGTCTGCTTGAGAGCCTTGGATCTTCTCCAACAGCAATTGTTAATTCTTTTGAATCTTTGCATGTATTTTCTGTAAGCCATAATAAAAAGGCTTTTGCTATATCTGCGCCTCTAAGGGGGGTTAAGGTTAAAGGGTGTCCGGGTATACCTGATAAAGCAACTTCTTCAATATATTTTTTCATAAAATCTCCTTTTCAACTCTTTTATTATATACCAATATCAAGAAAAATTCGATATTGAGCCACGGAAAAATATTATCCCATTTTACAAATTCACAGTGGAAATTATTTGCTGTGTAGTGTTATAATAGAAAAGATGGATTTGGGGAATTAGCTCAGCTGGGAGAGCGCTACGCTGGCAGCGTAGAGGTCAGGGGTTCGAGCCCCCTATTCTCCACCATAATGACCTAACCGCAATCTGTGATTGCGTAGTGGGTCAGATTCCCCGAAATCCAAATCTTTGATTTGGCTAATGAAGCCGGTAATAATCAATTAAATATTGATACAATGCAAACCAACGCAGTGCAATATGTCTTGGAAAAATTTAATTTGTTACAAAAAATTGAACTATGGCTTTTTTATGTAATATGTGTTATCATTAAAGTATTCGAAGATAAACACAAAATAATTATTAAATGTTGTTTTATGGTTTGTCTAATAAGGGTAGTGTTTTTTTTAAACGCAGGGAAAGTATTAGGAGGAAATTCAATGAGTACAGGTACAGTAAAATGGTTCAAAGAAGATAAGGGATTCGGATTTATTTCAGATGATAACGGTGGAGAAGATGTTTTTGTTCATTTCTCAGCTATTCTTTCAGAAGGATATAAGTCTTTGAATGAAGGACAAAAGGTTTCATTTGAAACAGAACAAGATCCAAGAAATGGTAAGCTTAAAGCTAGCAACGTTTCAGTAATTAAATAAGCTTTATTATAACTTATTAGAACTTAAAAAGCCGTCTCAATTGAGACGGCTTTTTCATGTTCATTTATAGGATGTTTTTTTATGAACATGACTTCTGCAGCAAGCACCACATTTAAAACATAACCACTTCATTGCGAACATATTTGGGTGTCAGGAAACAGGTTGTGAGGCCGCCGGTTGCGAGGCCGCCGTTTGGTTGTAAACAGGTTGTGAGATCACATTTTGGGCGATTGCTGGTTGTGAGATTGCCGGTTAGCCCTTTTAGGAGCTATTTTAGAGAAAAGGATAACTAGTTATCTCCTGAGAGCACTATTTAAAAGAAAATGGTGGACTTTTTCCTAAAAACATCCGGAATCGGCATAAATAGTTAAAAAATTATACTATTCTTAAAATTGTGATTAAAAATATGCAATTGATTAAAAAATAGTTATCCTTTTTCACGTTGAAATGCTTAAAGTATGAAAAATGCGGTGATAAAGCCAGGGAGATAACGAGGAATAGGGCTTGGAGTATAACTAGTTATCATTTTTTACGAAAAAACCCTCATAAGTATGAAAAATGCGATGACAAAACCGGAAAGACAAGCTTTAATGTGAGTTGGGGATGGCCGGTGCGGAAATAACAGGTTTGGGGGATGGCTTGGGGGATAAATAGTTATCCTTTTTCGAGCTGAAACGCTTAAAGTATGAAATCTTATGAAAAATAAGTTCTTGAAACTTGGATTTAATTATTGTATAATGAGGCAAAAGATAGATTAAACGTTTAACCTAATTCAAATAAAGGAAGATTATGATATTATGAAAAAACGAAATGTCACAATTAAGGACATTGCAAAGGATGCTAAGGTTTCAATAGCAACGGTTTCCATGATTTTGAATAATAAAGATAATAAAATAAGTTCGGCCACCAGAAGCCGGGTTCTTGAGATTGCAAAAAGTTTAAATTACATTCCCAATACAATGGCACGTAGTCTTGTAACAAGACAAACAAAAACCATAGGGCTGATTATGCCAGATATTACAAACCCTTTTTTTCCTGAAATCGCAAGAGGCGCAGAGGATAAAGCTAGCCAGTCGAATTACAGCATTATTTATTGTAATACGGATGACAATATTGACCGTGAAGATAAATGTATTGATAATTTGACGGAAAAAATGGTGGATGGAATCATACTAGCCCATTCTTCGGATCGGGGTGAAAGTTCTTATAGTTTAAAGGGAAGCAGAGTCCCAATTGTATTAATTGACAGAGATTTTAATTTTCCGAACATTGTAGGAAAAGTTTTGGTAGATAATAAGGTTGCTTCTTTTAAGGGAGTAAATTACTTAATAGATAAAGGATATAAAAAAATTGTTTATATAGCTGGACCGACGACAACTCAAACAGCAAAAGATCGTTTGGAAGGATATAAAATGGCTTTGTCAGAAAAAGGGATGGAGTATAAAGATAATTATGTTAAAATCGGGGATTATAAGAGCCAATGGGGGGAACTTGCAGTAAAAGAGTTTCTGAATGAAGGGATTTCTTTTGATTCGATTTTCTGCGGGAATGACTTAATAGCAATTGGTGCAATAAAAGCCCTGAAAAATGCCGGGATTCAAGTTCCTGGAGATGTTGGCATAATGGGCTTTGATGATATTTATATGGCCAATATGATGGATCCTGAACTGACGACTATTAGACAGCCAAATTACGAGATGGGATTTAGGGCAGCAGAGCTGTTAATAAATGAACTCAATAACAGAAGTGATAATAGTGAAAAAGGAAATATGGATGTTAAAAAAATCATTCTGGAGACGGAACTGATTATCAGAAAATCCTCATAAAAGGAGAAATTTTATGATTACAGTTATTGGCAGTTTAAATATGGATTTAGTTGTTAATAC
>JAENWH010000335.1 GCA_016650135.1 Peptostreptococcaceae bacterium | reverse complement strand
TGGAGCTTTTGATTTAGCTGGTGCTTTCGTCTTTGCCTTAGCTGGAGCTGCCTCAGTTGTCTTAACTGTTGTTTTATTGGTAGGTTCTTTCGCTTCACCTGACAGTGATGTGATTTCTACCATTGTATATGGTTGTCTGTGGCCTTGTTTCTTTCTATAGTCTTTCTTTGACTTATACTTGAAGATGATAACCTTCTGTGCTTTGCCATTTTCAACTACACTGCCAAAAACCTTCGTCGCGGTCAGGTAAGGAGTTCCAACTTGAACTTCTTTGCCATCGCTTAGTACCATTACCTTGTCAAATTCGATTACATCTCCGGCCTCAACCTTAAGTTTTTCAACCGTGATTACATCTCCTTCTTGTACTCTGTACTGTTTTCCACCTGTTTCAATTACTGCATACATTCTTTCTTTACCTCCTCTATCCAGTCTCGCCATTTAAGGTATCCCTAGGGATTTACGAAAACCTTTTCTGAGCGGCTTACAGTGATATATGATATCATAAAGAATATATTATGTCAATTATGTTATTCTAATACTACTCCATCATCATCAACAACAATAGTTTTAGGCTTAAAAGTTTCTTTTAATAAATCTGACATTCTGTTAAATATCTCTGGATTCTCAATCAGATAATTTTTAACGTTTTCTCTTCCTTGTCCAATTCTATTGCCTTCAAAAGAATACCATGAGCCAGCTTTTTCAACTAATTTTGCTTCAACGGCACAATCAAGAACATCTCCTTCTCTTGAAATGCCAAAACCGTACATAATATCAAATTCAGCCTGTTTAAAAGGTGGAGCTACTTTATTCTTAACAATTTTTGCTCTGGTTCGATTACCTAAAATAGCGTCGCCTGATTTTATGCTTTCTATTTTCCTGACATCTATTCTCATTGAGGCATAAAATTTCAATGCTCTTCCTCCCGTAGTGACCTCAGGACTACCAAACATCACTCCGATTTTTTCTCGAAGTTGATTGATGAAAATAACTGAAGTATGGGACTTATTTATAGCTCCGGCCAGTTTTCGCAGCGCCTGTGACATAAGTCTCGCCTGCAGCCCAACATGGCTGTCTCCCATATCTCCCTGAATTTCTGCCTTCGGAACTAAAGCTGCCACAGAATCTATAACAACCACATCCAAAGCTCCGCTTCGAACAAGCATTTCGCATATTTCAAGAGCCTGTTCTCCTGTATCCGGCTGAGATACTAAAAGCTCGTCCACATCAACACCAAGGTTCTTTGCGTAATCTGGATCCAAAGCATGCTCCGCATCAATAAATGCCGCTTTTCCTCCCATTTTCTGGGCTTCTGCAATAATATGCAGTGTCAGCGTTGTTTTACCTGAAGATTCCGGTCCGTATATTTCTACGATTCTTCCTCTCGGTATGCCACCAATGCCAGTTGCAATATCCAGACTAACAGAACCGGTCGAAATTGAATCTATATTCAGTCTGGAACCTTCGTCTCCTAGTTTCATAATCGCGCCTTGTCCAAACTGCTTATGGATCTGCAGCAGCGCCGCCTCTAAAGCTTTGTCTTTGTCTTCTCTATTAATTCCCATTCTTTATCCTCCATGTAGATGCGAACATCTGTTCTTTTTATTCATAATACCTTAGTATTATATCTAGGTCAAGAACTTTTTATAATATTTAAAATGTAAATATATGGTAATTAATATTATAATTACCATTTGTCTATTCGTCAAGTAAAAGTTTATAAATAATATTCAACATGGAAAGCACTGAATAATTCCTGTTCCACCTTCTGTTGACATTTCTCATTCTAATTTCCTTTGTGACGGTTTTTTCATCAAAAATTGCACAAATATAAACAAGCCCAACCGGCTTTTCCAGTGTTCCGCCATCTGGCCCCGCTATTCCTGTCACGGAAATACAAAGCCTGCTGTTGCTTACTCTTTTAAGCCCCTCTGTCATCTCTACAGCCACTTCGCTGCTTACGGCGCCGAATTGTTCCAGTGTAGCTTCTTTCACGCCCAGTTCTTCCATTTTCGCTTTATTACTATATGTAATCAGCCCTCTGTCAAAAACTTTAGAGATGCCAGGCAAACTGGTAACTGTTTCAGCAAACATCCCGCCTGTACAAGATTCTGCACAAGATATAGAGATATTTTTTCCAATTAAAAGATTACCTACAACGTCTTCAAGATTTTCATCGTCAAGGCTATAGATATAATCTCCAACGACAGGCATGATTTTTTCAATCATTTCATTGACGGCAGCCTCAGCTTCCTCCTGGGTTTTTCTTTTAGATGCAATTCTAAGTGAGCATTCTCCCTCTTTGGCATAGGTTGCCAGCGTTGGATCTTTTTGATTCGTGATAAAACCCAGTAAATCTGTCTCCAGTTGTGATTCACCAATACCAAAGGTTCTGATCATTCTGTAATAAATCACTTCATCTGTTTTCTTTTCCAGATAAGGTAATGCTTTCAACTGAAACATTCTTGTCATTTCCCGGGGTGGGCCGGGAAGACAAATAATAATCTTCTTTTTCTCTTCCAGCGCAAACCCCGGAGCTGTTCCTGCATCATTATCAAAAATAATAGCCCTTGAAGGCATATTTGCTTGTTTTTTATTATTTTCCGTCATGATCCTATGGTGCTTTATAAAATATGATTCCAGCCATTCCAGTGTTTTTTCATCAGTTATCATTACATCATTGAAAACTTCGCTGACAACCTCTTTTGTCAAATCATCCTGCGTTGGGCCAAGTCCACCCGTGGTTATGACTAAGTCACAATCTTTAAAAGCTGCACAAATTATTTCCTCAAGTCTTTTGGGGTTGTCTCCAACCGTATAATGATACATGACATCAAATCCCATAAGATTTAACTGCTGAGATAAATAGGCCGCGTTTGTATTTATTGTCTGACCAAATAATAATTCCGTTCCTACGCTAAGTATTGCT
>JAENWH010000182.1 GCA_016650135.1 Peptostreptococcaceae bacterium | reverse complement strand
TCAAGTCTTTTGGGGTTGTCTCCAACCGTATAATGATACATGACATCAAATCCCATAAGATTTAACTGCTGAGATAAATAGGCCGCGTTTGTATTTATTGTCTGACCAAATAATAATTCCGTTCCTACGCTAAGTATTGCTGCTTTCATATAATTCTCCTGTTAACCTGATATTTTGAATTAATTACATTGAAAAAACTCGTCTATTTTTATACACATACTCTGTTCCGGACACAATAGTCATAATAACGGATGCCCAAAGCATTATATCCGCCATTGGTATACCCACAAGTAAAAACGGCCAGTTTTGTATGATTAATAAAGGTACGGCAATCATTTGCAGTACAGTTTTTATTTTCCCGGTCATTCCTGCAGCAATTACAATACCTTGTGCTGCGGCTACTGTCCGTAATCCTGTTACGGTAAACTCTCTTGCCAGTATTACAATCAGCATCCAGGCTGCCACTTGTCCTGAATCCACCAGACAAACCAAAGCAGAAATCACCAGGATTTTATCTGCAAGCGGATCCATAATTTTTCCAAAGTTCGTTACAAGATTGTATTTCCTTGCAATTTTTCCATCCAGGTAGTCTGTAAAAGATGCAGCAATGAAAATAATTGCTGCTATATAATGATACCCTAATATAAACACAACTATAAAAATGGGGACTGCAATAACTCTTGCCACTGTTAATTTGTTTGGCAAATTCATATTGAAGCCTCCGTCCCGACTAAATCATAGTCAAATGCATCCGTAATTTTCACTCTTATAATATCTCCCGTTTTCAGATTTCTCTCTGAAGTGAAAATAACCGAATTATCTATTTCAGGAGCGTCATATCTGGTTCTTCCGATGTAGGAACCATCTTCGTCAATCTCATCTACCATTACTTCAAACTCCTTGCCGATTTTTTCAATGTTTTGCTTTAATGAAATTTCCAGCTGAAGCCTCATCAGGGCGTCTTTCCGTTTTTCCTTTATATCACTGCGAATCTGCCCCTTCATCCTGGCAGCAGGGGTATTTTCTTCCTTTGAATAGGCAAATACACCTAGCCTATTGAACTTCATTGTTTTCACAAATTCATACAGTTCATCAAAGGCTTCCTTGGTTTCTCCAGGGAAGCCTGTAATAAAAGTTGTCCTGATATGAATATCAGGAATTTCTTTTCTCAACTTAGCAATAGTATCCTCTATGCTGGCATTTGTAGACCTTCTGTTCATAGCTTTCAGAATGGTATCATTGCAGTGTTGTAATGGGATGTCTAGATAGTTGCATATCTTCTCTTCCTCTTTTATCACCTTTATAAGTTTGTCAGTTATTCTGTCTTCATAGCAGTACATAAGCCTGATCCATTGAATCTTTTCAATTTTGCAAAGCTCTCGTAATAATTCAGGGAGCATGTAATCATTATAAAGGTCTATCCCGTAGGTAGTCACATCCTGGGCAATGAGCACAAGTTCTTTGCATCCATCCTTTGCCAGCAAACCGGCTTCTTCAATAATAGTTTCCATCTTTCGGCTTCTATATGATCCTCTAATCTGCGGGATTACGCAATAAGCACAGACATTATTACAGCCTTCCGAAATTTTTAGGGTAGAGGTATAACCGTTTGTAAGCTTTTTTCTATATTTCAGCTCCTTGTATTCTTTTTCATTCATACTGATTTCTTTTACTCTGGAACCTTTGCCATGCAACTCTAGAAGCCCTGGCAGTTTTTCATACTCATTGACGCCAATAAAAAGGTCAACCTCAGGCATATCCGTGTATAATTCATCTCCATATCTTTGAGAAAGGCAACCGGAAACAACCAGCATTCCTTCTTTAGATTTCAAGTCTGCCATTTCGAATATCTTACCGATAGATTCTTTTTTAGCATCGTTTATGAAGCCGCAGGTGTTTACGATAATAACGTCCGCATGATCAGGACTATTAATTATTTCATGTCCGTTCTTTTCAAGTATTCCTGCTGCCATTTCAGAATCATTTACATTTTTAGGGCAACCTAAGGTTTCAATATATATTTTCATTAAATCTCCAAATCTTTCATACGTTTGTGCATTTCTAAAAGTTCTTCTTCACTCATCAGAACCTGTCTTGGTCTGCTTCCATCAGCCGGCCCAATAATCCCTCTGTCTTCCATCATGTCAATCATCCTGGCGGCTCTGTTATAGCCCACCCTGAATCTTCTCTGTATCATTGATACTGATGCCTGCTCTGCCTTAATAACAGCCTCGATAGCCTCCGGGAGAAGGTCATCATCATTACTTGAATCTTCGTTCGCTGACAAACTCACTTTATCAATGGTGTTCATTACATCTGTTGAATATTCCGCTTCCACTCCCTGATTCTTAAGGAAATTGATGACTCCCTTTACTTCCCCGTCTGAGACATAGGTTCCTTGAACTCTGATTGGCTTTGCCATACCAAGCGGATTAAACAGCATATCCCCTTTTCCAACCAGTTTTTCTGCACCGCCCATATCCAGAATGGTTCGTGAATCAAACTGAGAAGAAACTGCAAAGGCAATTCTTGATGGTATATTGGCTTTTATTACGCCTGTAATAATATCAACGGAAGGTCTCTGGGTTGCAACAATTAAATGCATCCCAGCGGCTCTGGCCATTTGCGCCAGTCTGCAGATTGACTCTTCAACCTGTGAAGGAGCCGCCATCATAAGGTCTGCCAGTTCGTCAATGACAATGACAATTTGAGGCAGTACTTTTTCTTCTTCTCCATTAAAGATTACAGTCTCATTGAAGGATTCTAAATCTCTTACGCTCTCCTCCGCAAACTTTTTATATCTGTTAGTCATTTCAGCAACAGCCCAGTTTAATGCGGCAGCTGCCTTGCTTGGCTCTGTCACCACTGGTATTAAGAGATGTGGGATACCATTATATCCTCCAAGTTCGACTACTTTTGGGTCAATTAATACAAATTTCACTTCATCAGGTTTTGCCTTATAAAGCATGCTTAGAATAATACTGTTGATTGCAACGCTCTTTCCCGAACCCGTAGAACCGGCAATTAATAAATGGGGCATTGCTTTTAAGTCAGAAATGATCGGGTTTCCGCCGATATCCTTGCCAACAACAAATGAAATTTTAGATTTAGAGGCTTTGAACTCTTTTGATTCGATTAGTTCTCTGATAGAAACTAAATTTACTCTTTCGTTTTCAACTTCAATCCCGACTGCCGCTTTTCCAGGTATAGGTGCTTCAATACGAATGCTTTTTGCTTCTAAATTCAAAGCAATATCATCAGCTAATCTGACTATACTATTTACCTTAACTCCAACGCTTGGCTGAATCTCATATCTCGTTATTGCAGGGCCCTGCGTAACCTGTACAACTTTTGCATTCACGTTGAAATTCTGCAATGTCTGTTCCAGTTTTTCCGCTTTCGCCTTCAGCTCTGCTGTGCTAGAAGTAGAATCGGCAACTTTTAACTTTTTCAAAATATCAATTGGCGGCAGTTTGAAACCTTTATATGCGCCACTTCCTCCAGCCATTTTAACGTCTTCACTGGATAAATTAGCTGCAGCAGCCTGAGAATTGGTGATTTTACCGGAAGGTTTTATTTCTTCCGGGCCAAAAAGATCATCATCCTTCATATAGTCCAATATTTTAAGTTGTCCAGCTGATATATTGCCTGACGCTTCCGATAAAATTGGAGGTTTCTTCAAAAATGATGTGGTTTCAATTTTAGCAAGACTTTTAGAAGTGTTAGGCTTAAATCCGGCTCTTACATTGTTCTTCAATTCTTCATCTATTTCTGCATCAACCTGTGCGTTCAAAATAATTCTTGCTTCTTTTTTAACCCTTCGCTTTTCTTTTAATGTATCAAAAAACTGAGAAAGCGGTGTATTAACAACAAGCATTACAGATACTATAATAGTTACAATCGAAATAATATATAATCCTGTTTTACCGAATATTTTTACCAGTAAAGCACCGATATACATACCGAACAAGCCCCCGTTTTTAAGCAGGACACCTGCTGTGAATGTGTCTTTTATACCCTTCAGATCAACAGAAATTTCGCTCAAATTAATATATCTGCCCGAATTGATAAGTGTAAGCATAAAGAATATGGTAATAATAAATACTAAAGACCGGCTGTTCACGTGTGTCGTTTTTTTTGCAAATAATAGTATCCCGTATAGAATTAAATAATAAGGTAAAATAAAGGCTACCATACCAAAAGAGCCTTTAAGAATATTCGTTATAATGTCACCGAATTCACCTGCCGCCTTCGTTTGTAATGAAATAACAAGAAATATTCCTATGCCAAATAAAATAATCGACCAGATTTCATCTTTTACTCTGTTCCCTACATTTGATTTATTCAGTTTCTCATCATTTTGCCTTTTATATTTAGTTTTTTGATTTGTGCTGCCCTTTGGTCTTCCTGGTTTTCTTTTTGTTTGCGCCATAATAATTACCTTATCCTATAAATATTGTGTACATTATAACGAAGGTTCCCAAAATCCAAGTATAAATAGAAAAATAATATAATTTTTTATTTGATACAACTTTAATCATTGTTTTAATTGCAAATAAGCCCGAAACTGCAGCTACAATAACGCCTAATACGATTGGGAATACTAATTCCAAAGCTAATCCACCACTGAAGGCATCCGGTGCTTCAATTATTACGGAGCCAAGGATGGATGGGATTGATATTAAAAATGCGAATTTTACTGCAAGATTTCTGTCAAGACCTGAAAACAAACCGCCAACCAGAGTAGCCCCCGAT
>JAENWH010000001.1 GCA_016650135.1 Peptostreptococcaceae bacterium | reverse complement strand
GAGCTGAAGTCGGGGGACATTGATTTCAATGAACTGCGAAATCAGTATAAGGGGTGCAAAGACAGACTGGAGGAGGGCCTTAAAAAGCTGGAAGCCGGGACTGTTGAGGAGGCCAAGCTGAATAAAGAGAAGCAGGATGATTTGAAAAGAAACCTGGTGCTATTCAAGGGGCAAATCACCGAGCTGACTGGGGAAGATAGTTATGAGGGCCTGGTTCAAAAGGTGAAGGAGATTGAGGGGCTGGGTAAGACGAAAAGCCTGGCTGAAATAGAGGCTGAAACCAAAGAAATTACGGAAATAAAAATAGGCAAGCTAACTGATAAAAAGACGATGGGAAATATACTTGAAAAATGGGTAACGGAATACAAAAATACAGATGGCCTTTTAAATGTCATGGTTGCTAAAAAAATGCTTCTAAATGAAAAGGTGGAAAAGCTGGGGAAATTGGCGCCAATGCCAGAGGGAACTGCTTCGACAGGCAGCTTCAGAAAAGAACTGTCTGAATTACGAACAGCCCATGAAGAGGCGCAGGGAAGACTTGCAGGCCTGAAACAGAAGTATTACGAGATAGAAAAGAACATGCCGGAATCCACGGCTGAAGAGCTGGTAAAAACGTTAGAGATGGAGGAAAGCAATTTTGAAAGTAAACTGGCAAAGGGGAAGAAGCTGCTGAAAATCAAGGCAGCCTTCGAAGCAACCCGCAGTCAGATGGATGAAGCCAGCTTTAATCCAGTGATCGAGTCATTTTCCAAATATCTGGCACTGATGACAAAGGACGCCTATCAGGTGAAGGAAATCGACAATGGTTTTAATTTCAAGATAGACAAGAATGCAGAAGCCACCATGCCACTCAGTTTGCTTTCTACCGGGACTTATGACTCAGTGGCACTTGCACTCAGACTGGCACTGCTGGAGAGCATCCTGGCTGACAGCAAAGGGTTTCTGGTGCTGGATGACTGCCTGGTGGATCTGGATCCGTACCGGAAGGAAATGGCAGTGAAGATATTACAGGGATTTGCTGAGAAGCATCAGGTGATTTTTACCACTTGCAGCCCGGAGACAGCGAGGGAACTTGGTGGGAATTTGGTGGGGCTGTGATATCATAAAACTATTTCGAGAAATAAAGAAAATTATAGATGTGAATTCACCAAAACTTTTAAAAGAGAGGCCATTCTAAATTGAGACATGAATTAATGGTAGAAGATATTAAAGGAAATAGATTAGATCATTTTTAGTTGATGATTATAACAAAGTTGTTTCCCCTAATCCATTAGAATTAGAATTACTTGGGGTAGCTCTTCGTAATAGAACATATAAATTGGCATTTATACCCGGCGGGTTATAGTAAAAACGTTGATATAGTTATTCCATATTCTAAGGAATTGTAATGATATTGTTTGTATTGTTCCCTAAAACTATGTATAATTCGAGATAGATTAATAAGATTTCGTTTAATGAATATTATAAAATGTAATGTTTTTAAAATTACAACAATAGCAAAAAAAAGGGGCTAAAAATGGATGTTAGAATCAAAATTCAACAAGTATTCGATAATAAAAAATGTATGAATATTATTGAGTACTGCAAAAATTGTAGTTATGGTTATGTGGATGAGCTTACAAAGGCGGATTATATTGCATTTAAATCTAAGTATAATTTAGAAACGTATGAAATTAGGATGTTGAAGGAAATAATTGATCAAAATATCAATGGTATAAATTTGGGAATTAAGACAATAGAACCTTTTAGTCTTGTTAATAACACAACTAATATACAAACTGGCAATATAGAAGATCAAAAAATAGACAGAATGAAAAAGAATCAAGAGTCATACAAAACCAATACCTTTTGTAATAACGCATTAGAAGCAAGTAAAGAAAATAATATAGACGTTGAAATTAATTATCAAAATCTCAAATTGGTAATAAAAGAGAAGGCAAAAAATAAAAACGGTAATGAAAACCCCTTGCTGACAGAAGAAGTTAAATTTAATGAGGATTACTTAGATACAGGTATGTTGTCTACAAGATCAAGGAATGCATTATTTAAAGCGAAAATTACAACTTTACCTCAGATGCTAAATTTAGACCGGGGACAATTAAATAGAATTAGGGATTTGGGCGTGAAGAGTATTGAAGAGATAATAAAAATACAAACAGAGATTAATCAAAGGGAGACATCTTCCATAAAAGTAGTAAATCCAAGTATAGTTAATAAATCAATATCTACTGTGCCTCGAGATACAATGAATATTTTGCTTGAAGAAGGGATTGATTTTGCGAAGATTTTATCTTCTTATAGTGAGAACCCTGAATATGTGGTTATTAATAGTGTTGTTGATTCAATAGGAATAATTGGCAAAGATATGTCATACAATGCCTATAATAACCCGGAATATATTAAGCAAATACAAGTAGCATTGGAAGAATATAATATTAACTTTAAATCACGCCAAAAGCTATATAAGATATATAGCGAAATACCAAACGATAGAAAGAAAAGAAAACTGAAATACTATCTTGATTCTTTTAGGTCAAAGAAATTAATACAGGCAATATTGCCACTATCTGATTTATTGATAAATCTAGAATTGGTTAGCGATTTAAATAAGATTTTTTATGATGTTTCAAAGGAAAAAGATATGTATATTGCACTGTGTATTATTTTGGAAGAATTAACGATTGATTTTAAAAACAATTTCATTTCAACCCTTGAATCATTTAGTAAAATAGAAAAACATGAACGTATGAATGAAGTTATAATAAGCAGATGTCAGGGATTATCCCTTCAAGAAATAGGGGAACAAAGGGGAGTATCAAGAGAACGCATACGGCAAATTGAGGTTAAGGCGAATAAAAAATTATTCTATCTCATTTTCAGTATAGGTATAGATCCAATTATGTTTATTTCAGCCGAAAGAAATGGTGACATGGTAATTACACAAGATGAAATCAGAGAATACTTTGATGATTGTGATAATATATCGCTTATCTTATATTTACTCAAACTGGAAAATATCAGTAACTTGTATATTTATGATAAAAAATTCACGGCATTCCGCCTTAAAGGAATTAACCATGAAATGTGTAATTCCTCAAAATTACTTGAAGGACTTCCGACTTTTATTAAACAAAGTGAAATTGAGATTGTGCTAAATGAAGTAAGTGAAAAAAGATTAGAAGATATCGAAATAATAGAAATGGCATTCTGTGATTTGTATAAATTATATGGTCAAGTATACTGTAGAGGTCGTCTCGTATTATCACAGGTTTATGATTTTATCCTTGGAGAATACTATCCACATGGAATTAAATTGTACGATGATAATCAAATATCTCAATTTAGAAAGAAAACTAATAGCATTTTTGGAGATATTAACCTTCCAACAAATAATAGAGCTATTGAATCTAGGTTAATCAATATTTCAGTACTTTGCAATCGCGGGAAATATATACACTCTAAATATATTAGGGTAGAGATGGAGCTTGTTCAAGCGATTGAGAATTACGTAAATAATAGTAAACGAATCGCGATTTCCTTTAATGAGTTATTTGAAATGTTTAAAGAACAACTTATGGTATCTTCAAATATAAATAATAAGTATTTTTTGCAAGGTGTTACAAAATATTATCTTAGTAATAAATACTATATTACAAAAGATTTTATTTCAAAAGAAAAAGGTGTTAGTGTATATGACGAGATAGAAAAATATATTCTTGAGCGAGGCGAAATACATAAATCGAAAATTTCGAACCATTTCGCTGGTATTACAGAAGCTATGTTGTCAATAAATTTAAGCTTGAATAAAAATATAATTTTTATGAATAATGGTTATTATATGCACACCAAACATCTGAATATCAATGAAAAAGACTATGAAATTAATAAGGTGTTAAGATTTAATACTCTTCAATTGCCTATTTCTTCAAGAAAACTGCTGGAATTATTGTGGATGGCACATTCAGAATTTTTGATACGTAACAACATAACGGAGAATGGTAAACTTTTTGGAATACTCAAATATATGTTTGAAGATGAATTTGTTTTTTCTCGACCTTATATTGCACGAATTGGATCAGAAGATTTAACGAATATTTCCGTTATTAAACAACATATTACTAATTATAAAAGGATTTCCGTATCAGACTTATTACTTATATGTGCAGAAAACCACTTACTATTCGTATCAATACGCCAAATGATTAAAAGCTTTAATTCGGATTTTTTACGAACTGATGCTGATTTACTCGAAAGAGTTGATTTTGATGAGTTCACTCAACAGATTATAGAAGAAATAGCTAATGCTATTTTCGATAACATTTCTCTAAAGGGGTATGTTGTAGGATTTAAAATCGAAAGTTTCCTTTTCTACCCAGAGATTCCTTTTTCTTGGAATGCTTTTGTTTTACGGAGTATCGTTGAAAAGTACTTAGAAAATGAAATACAGATAATTGATATTCCAACCACAGATACATTTGCTATGAACACCATATTTGTTGATTCAACATTGAATTATGAAAATTATGAAGAATTAATTAAAAACGTTTTGATTAATGAGCACAAGGCTAATCCTTTCGTTTCGATTGAAGATGCATTTGAATGGATTAAAACTGCGGGGTTGATATTAAATGAAAACTCAAAGAGTTGGTTGGAAAGCAATATAATTGCCTTGCTAAAATTAAGTTAAAATCAAAAGTGATTTGATCAGTGGAGTCCAATATTATAATTTTATTGATAGTATTCACTTTTTAATATTTAAAGTATTTAGAAATAAAAATATTCAATAAGAAAGCTAGGGGAAACAATAGTGTATAATTACATTTGGGATAAAGAAACAGGGGGGTATTTACTTGATACTAAAACAACTGGAGTCGTTAAGGCGGTCAGGCCTGTTTTTAAAGAAGAATTAATTTTATTTGGGTTTGATAAACAGTTTATGTGGGAAATCCCTGAAACAGATGGACCGATAATGTGGGCTGAAGGAAGAAGATATATTTATTTTGGAGAGTGTGTAGGCGAAGTGGTTGGTGGAGGCCTATATGAGAATCCAAAGATAAAGGCATTAATAAGAGACTTAAAAATAAGACCAGTGAATATCCTAAGAATGATTGAAAAAAACAAAGCACTAATGACGGGCTTAGAACAAAAAACATTAAAATTCATATATGATACATTTAAATTGTACTCTAATAAAGTTGATATTGTTTATGTTGCGTTTAGCGGAGGTAAAGACTCAATAGTAATGCTAGACTTAGTTCAACGGGCTTTACCACACGATGGTTTCAGTGTTGTTTTTGCCGATACAACTATGGAACTTTCAGATACTTATACTGCCGTTGACTTAGCTCAAAATAAATGGGCTGATTTGGATTGGCATAAAGCAAATTCACATTTTGTTTCGCCAGAAAGCTGGGATATCTTTGGCCCGCCGGCAGAGAGACTAAGATGGTGCTGCAGTGTACATAAAACAGTCCCTCAAGTTTTACTGATTAAAGATATTATTGGAAAGAGTAAATTCAAAACTTTAGTTTATGTGGGGGTTAGGGCAGAGGAGAGTGAATCTAGATCAACATATGAAGCATTATCTGATTCAAAAAAACATATAATGCAGACAAGTTGTTGCCCTATATTGGAATGGGGGACATGTGAGCTATTTTTGTATATTTTTCAGAATAATTTATTTCTAAATAATGCCTATAAAAAAGGGTTAACCCGAGTCGGATGTGTATTCTGTCCGATGTCATCTAAGTGGTCATTTCTTATTAATGGAATGATAGAGCCGGCAAAAACGGAAATATACGCTAATACTATAAAAAACTTACTTACTATCGATTTAGATACTAAACCTATATTTGAAAAATATTTCAATGAAAGAAATTGGAAATTAAGGTTAAATGGAAGAGATCTTAGTATTGGAAGTAATAGATTAATAGAAGTTGTAAATGATAATTATACAGAAATTATGTTAATAAATCCAAACAACAGTTATATGGAATGGTTATCAACAATAGGGCAGATTTATTGGATTGATGATTCGCATTTTGAGATAGAATATAAAGGACTTTTGGTTGCTTTTCAAATTGTTAAAGAACCTAATAATATAAAAATTAGATTTGAGAATTTACCTAAAAAGGCAGCAACAATTAGATTTTTGTACTTGCTAAGAAATGCATTAAATAAGTCAGTATATTGTAAAGGGTGCAAGGCTTGCACATTAGAATGCCCAGTAGGTGCAATAAATATGGAGGAAGATGGTGAAATTACAATTAAGGGTTGCCTTCACTGTGAGAATTGCCTAAATCAATCTAAAGGATGTATTATTGCTCAATCTTTGGCTTTACCATTAGGAGGAAGTAGAATGAATAATTTGGCAGCTTATCAAACGAGAGGCTTTAGACAGGATTGGCTTGAATTATACTTTGAATTGGAGACTGACTTCTGGGCAAACGATCGTATGGGAAAAAATATGTTTTTAGCATTTAAAGCATGGATGCGAGATGCGGATTTGCTTAATGGGAATTCACCTTCCGATGTTTGTAAAATATTAAATGAACTCGGAAGTGATAACTTTATAACTTGGGGAGTTATATACAATAATTTAGCATATAATTCATCTATTATAAATTGGTTTGTAAACAAGCTTGAAATTAATCAGACATACAACAATGATGAATTGAATATTTTATTAGGCGATGAATATACCAGTTCTGTTAAAAATAGCGCATTAAAATCGTTAAAGGAAACAATGAAAGCATCCCCTATCGGTTGGGGAATTGGAATTTCAGAATGTGAGATGAAAGGGAATGCGGTTCTGGCCATCACAAGAAGGGTTTGGCAAGAGCCAGAACCATTAGCCATTCTTTATTGTCTTTATAAATATGCAGAAAAATCCGACTCGCTTTACAGCTTCACATTATCTGACATATGTAACAGTGATACTGAAAGACTAGGAATTAGTCCGACAAAACTGTACGGCATTGACAAGGGAACATGTAAGCAAATACTTGAATTGTTGGCGAGAGACTACAGCAAATTTATAAAAGTTAACTTTAATAAAAACATCATGGAAGATATCTATTTAGAAAGTTCAAAAACATCATTAGATGTTTTAAAGTTGCTATTGGAGGGACGTAAATGAGCAGAATATACAGTGATTATTTAAGCGTTGATTCGGACTTTATACCAGTTTTCAGCGAGCATAGTGATAAGGAATTCCCAAATAAATGGAAATCATTTTATCCACATGAAAGTTTTAAAACCATCGTCTCACAATTAATTGATACTCTTGAAAAAGGGAATATTAGTAAAGATCTGCCTTTGTGGATGCATGGTGCTTATGGCACAGGGAAAACTTTTGCGTCTTTTGCAATTAAGCATATTCTTGAAGATGATTTGAAAGATGTTGAGGCTTATTGTGAAGTAAATGACATGAAACCATTATTTTCTCGAATTTCGGGAGTTCGTAATAAGGGGGATATTCTAGTTGTTCATAGGAGTTCATCATCAGCTGTTGTTGGTGATAATAAACTATTCAATTGCATTATTGAATCAATTAAAGGTGCATTGTTGAAAAATAATTACCCTTATAAAGGAGGTAAAAGCCAGTATGAGAACATCCTCAATATAATAAAGGATACGTCTGGATCATTTAATTTTTTGAATGTATTTCAAAAATACAAGCAAAAGTTTGAGGGCTATGAAAGTGCAGAAAGTATTATTAAAGATTTAGAAGATCTCGGGGTTGATGATTGCATTGATTTATTGGAAACAATTGTTGAAGTGGGCGAACTTGAACATTATACTTGGTCAACAACATATACTGATGTTATTAATTGGATCGAGGATGTTAAAAAGGGAAATAATTTATATGCAATTGTATTTATTTGGGATGAATTTACTGAGTTCTTTAAAAACAATCAAAACAATATAACCGGTTTACAAGAAATAGCACATGCGGCTGCACAAATAAGTTTTTACTTTTTTTTAATAACCCATAGTGGTACTCAAATTATTAATGATCTTAATGCAAAGCGGATAATAGAGGCGAGATTTAAAATTCGACCGATTGATATGGCTGAAACAACGGCTTTTAAGCTTATGGGACAGGCTATTAAGCATGAACCTGACTTGAAAATAGAATGGGAAAATGTTTCAAACGAATTATGGAGTAATGTTGAACTTACAACACAAAAATCAATTCTTTTACATGCTAAGGATACCACAGAAACTGAATTGAAATGTTTGCTTCCTATACATCCATATGCGGCCTACCTTTTAAAAGTTATTTCTAAAGAAATAAGTTCGAACCAGAGAACAATGTTCCAATTCCTTAGTGGAGAACCTTTTGAAGGTGATAAAGAAAGACATAATTTTAGATGGTTTACAAGTAAGTATAATAGTGATATTGGGAAATGGAACTATCTTACAGCAAACTATATTTGGGACTATTTTTTTACCGGTGATAATGTTGATTTAAATGATGCTTTTAAATCTGCTATTGCACAATACGACAATTTCAATGCAATTTGCCACAATGATGAAGATAAACAGAAAGTTTTAAAAGTAGCCTTACTACTATCGGCAATACAACAAAAAAATGTTGGCAGTCGTATACAAGGTCAATCAGCATTGCTACGTCCAACTTTAATTAACATTTCAAATGCTTTTTCGGGTACACCAATTTTTTCATCTGTAGGTAACATTTTAAATGAGTTTACATCTAAAGGTGTTTTTTCAACTATTAATGATGGGAATGATATTCTATATGTACCGCCTGTAAATAATATAGACCAGGAACGATTTGAAAAGATGCTTGAAGAGAATAAAAAGAATATTACATTTGAGAAAATCCTTACTGATACATCTAATGGAATTGATGAACAATTTTTACCAAATGATTATTTGAAATATAGATATAGAATTTTTCTGATTACCACCAATAATTACAAGGCTGCACAAGAAATAGCAAAGAATCTGGAAAGTTTTCAAATACCGTTGTTCTTCATTTTCGCTTTAAATGAAATTGATCAAGGAAAGTGCGGAGAAATCATAGAAAAATTATTAAAAGATATAATGAGAAAAGGTGCTTTAGTTGATTTTTCGGCAACCCCTTTATCAGGAGCTTTTTATGAAAAATATCTGCAATCTAAGACCGAAGAGAGATATTATGGTGATCAGACAAATCAAGGGAAATTAGCAAAACAAAATGCCGAACGTGTAATAAAGGAATGGAAAAATAAGCTCTTTGTTACAAATCTTGATTTTTATCCTAAGGTTGATGGACAAGTAACAAAAGTACAAGGAGGAGGAAATCTTAGGAAAAGGTTAAAGGAGTTGAATTCAAATTGGTTTGGGTGCGGACTAGAAGAGATATCAATTAATGATAAATTATTTGCACCTACAGGATTTAAAGAAACTGTAGCACAAATGGCAATGAATAGATTAGCTATTGCATCAAGTTTTAGCTATTTAAATCAAATTGCTACTAAACTTACAAATGAGCAAATTTGGGCTAATGTTGACTATTGTAGTACTTCCCCAAATCATGTAGTGTCTCGTATGAAAAAATGCGTAAATGAGACTGTCAAAAGATCATTCGAAAAAAATAGTATGGTTGCAATAACAGATATATGGGAGGCTTTGCAAGAGCCACCATTTGGCTTATTCAGTTGTACAGGATCTGTTTTTTTAATTGGGTTCTTATTGAAAGAATATGCTGATGGAAATTTTTACAAATATGATGGAGCTAATACCGTTGCGTTGAATCATACGGATTTAAGTGATTTGATTTTTTCCGCGGTAAAAGGACTTCCGAAATCCAAAAATCAGTTTATAGTTAAACAGAAACCTGAACATATTGAGTTTTGCAAAATAAGTGGAGCTGTCTTTAGAATAGCCAAAGACAAGCAAAATTCAATACAAGACATTGCAAAAAACATTAGCGTTTTTTTGAAGAATAATGAAAATTCATTATGGTCACTAAAATATTACGTTGAAATAGAATTTGAAGAAGAGGAACTTTGTGAACAAATCATTGCAACGATTGCTCTATACTGTGAGCTTGTCTCAACGAATAGAATGGCTGGCCGTGATATAACAAAAGTTGCTGAGGAACTCTATGTATTATATAAGAAAACTGCAGGGTTAGATAGAATTATGGAAGATATCGTCCATGTTGAAAATATGAAAGCCGGAATGATATATTATATAGCTCAATATAAACCGGAATTAATTCAAGTAATTAAAAGATTAGATTTAAGCGAACAAGATTTATTGATTGCACTTAATAAAAAACTTTCTGCTGATGCATCTTATCTTTGGGATATTGGTGATACGAATAAACAAATAGATAACCTTTATGAGGATTATTTATTAATTGATGTAATCAATAATATAGTATCAGGGAAACAATTTTCATTTGAAGGTTCAATTTCTGCAATAGAAAAGAAGCTTAATAATATTAAGATACCTGAAATTATGATTTTGGATGATAGAATTGACTTGAAAGATATATTGAAATCTTTATGTGTGATTAAAAATAGGACCATAGTGAACAAAGATGATCTAATAGAAAAAATAAATCTTGGCACAGATATATTCAATGTATTTTTTGCTAACCAACAAGATATCTTTAAAAAAATAGTTAAAAAATATATTCCTAATATTTCAGGAGACGAATTATTATATTTGTATCAAAATATCGAACCAAAAACTTTTTTTGTTACACCAGATGAGTTTATATTAATGCTTAATAATAAACTTAAAAATTATCGCAAAGATCAAAAAATTAATAAGCTTTTTTTATTATGGAAGGATAGAACATCAAGTAATTCTCCAGATACATGGTCTAGAACAAACAGAATAAGCATTCTATGTCTATTTGAAAATGAATTTGATTCTGCACAAATTGCTTTTGATTTAATTAATGGTACAAGAAAACCACAATCTGAGAATGAAATAGATGAGTCCATTTCTTTTATTTCAGGCCAATCACTAGATATTTTAAGCGATTTGAAAAAATGTAATGAAATATTCATCAATAACTTTTGTGGAGAATATGCTTATATAATTAATGATGTTGAAGAATTAAAAAACATGCTAGTTTCAGCAATGGGCAATGAAACATATAAATGGATTAATAATAGAACTGCTCTTAGTAAATGTGTTGAGCAGCTTTCCCTTGAGAAATATCGAACTATATACAAGGAAAAAGTTATTGAAAAAATTTGCAATCTAACACCAAGTGAATCCCAAAAGCTACTTGCAGATTTAATAGATGACAAGCCACTTGTTGGGATTAATATTCTTAAACTATGAGGTGAATTTAGTATGCTTAATTTCAAAGATTATTCCTCTTTTACTCAATATATTGATTTGGATTGTGGAAAAGCGGATCTTAACCCAGTGAGATTTATTAATGTTGAAACTATGAAAATGTGGGCACAAGTTAAGTCATACTTAACAAGCAAATCGCAGGTTCTTATTAAACTATCGGACTTTTGTGAAAATGAAGATATAGCTCCTAATATGAACCAACTTAAAAAGAAAATACGAATGGTGAAAGATAAAACGCTGGTGGTTCCTCTTTCAGAGTATTTACGTATTAATAGACCTTTAGCAACAAAAACACTTTATGATATTTTACATGCAAATTTTGAAAATAACACTAATGGGGATTTGAGAATTTATATAATACTCTATCGTATGAGTGAAGTTCTTTCAACATTACAATTAGGTCCACGCGAAATGAATGCAGTGCTGATAATTAGTGAAGGCTGTGAAAGTGATTATTCCCTTATGATTGTACAGAATAATCTTAATTTTTCTTTGAATGGTAATGTAATTGAGGGTTTTAAAAAATATATGATTTATTGGGAAGAAAATCCTGATAAGCCCATTGTTTTAAGAACAAGTAAAGCAATTAATTATACGGACATTACTTTTTCTGATAATGTTGAGGTTATAGTTTCGGCCTTTGATTTCCTTAAGCATTTAGGCGTTACCAAATCCTTGCGCAAAGAATATGGAACTGATGCGCAGTGGGAGATGTTGGCTGCTCAATTTCGTGATAATAAAGATTTTGATAGAGCAATTTGTGAAATTCTTCTGGTTACAAGTTATAATGATAACTTGTTTTCAAACTGGGCACACTTTGATTCAATGAAAAAATGGATATTGTGGGTTTGGGCAATGGTCAATGGGGAAAATGAATATTTGGTATATGTACTAAATAATTGTAAAACAGTTGATGATTTTGAAGAAAAAATGTATTCTTGTATTGCTTTTTTTCTGAATTCTTATTCATTTTGGGATGTCTATAACCAACGAAAAGATATTCTTGTTAAGATGAAGATAATTGTATCAAAAAATCTATTGTTTTTTTTGGAAAACCTTAGTGTTGAGGATAAACTGAAATGCTTAACGGATGTTTCTATTGAAGAAAGGGAAAAGACTTTTGAATGTCTAGCAAATATGAATGAATTTGATATAATTGAGGATATTATCAAAAATACTTACCCATGTGTGTTTGAATATTTGCAACCATTAGGTTTAGAAGATAACTTGCTCGAATCATATTTCTATTCTTATCGCATTTGCAAACTTAAAAATAAAGCAACTGAAGATTTTTTAAATAGGGTAAATGAAGTTGCAAAAGAACACGGTAAGTTAATCTGGCAACTGAAATCAAGAAATGCTTTGGTTGAAAAGATGTACGATGATAAAACTATAATTCAGTTTGTGGATGCTTTTGGTGCTGAATATGTATCGATTTTTAAAAAATGTTTTGATCAATCAATTTATGATTTTAAAGTAGAATTTGGTTACTGCAATATGCCGTCAATAACAAGTGAAAATAATGATTTTTATAAAAATAGAAACCATATGGAGCCTTACTATGAGCTAGATATATTAAAACATTCAAATTCCATATTCCCGTCTAATATTGAACGAGAATTTGAGATTGTTAAAAAAATTAAAGGGCTTGTAGACAAAAGCTTTAGTGATGGATATAAAACGATAATAATTGCTGCAGACCACGGTTCTAGTCGACTTGCAGTGATTGCTCGTGGGGATTCTCATGAGTCATTTGAAACTTCTGTTAAATACAAATATGGGAGATATTGCATTGATAATGCTGCAGATTATAGTGATATAAAAGGTTGCTTTTCACATGATGAATTCTGGATTTTTGCAAATTATGATCGATTCATTCAGAAAGGTGCCCCAATATGTGAAATCCATGGGGGCGCATCATTAGAAGAAATGATTGTACCTGTAATTACTATTCAAATGAAAGATGCTTTAAGTGAGGTAAGTTTAAATAATAGCGCAATTATTACAGTAATAAGCCAACTTATAAAGATCCCGATTAGTAGAGACATTGAAGTGCAATTTAGTGTTGATATGAGTTTAAATAAAATTGGAGTAATCGTTGACAACCAAAAATTTGATTGCGAATATAATAATGGAATATATTCATTTATTCAGCACTTGGAAAGTAAAAAAACAGACTATGTGGCAAAGGTGGTTTCCGATGGTCATATTATTGGGGTTTTTAAATATAGGGTAGTTCGTCCTATGGAGAAACGCCAAGAATTTGACATATAAATAGGGGGGAATATGATAAATAAGTCAGCTGAAGAAAAATTGTTGGAATTTTTTGGCGATATGCTAGTTTTTAAAAGTCCTGATAATGGTAAATTCTTTTCTGCATTAAGCCTTCCATCTTTTATGAGGGACTGGTTAGTTATGCGGTTTGCAGGGAAGGATGGTCAAGTAAATAAAGAGGAAGTATCAAATTATGTTAGAAAGACAATTCCTAAGAAAGAGCAATGGAAGCAACTTCAATTCGAAATGTTGAGAAACTTTCAATCCGTGAAGTTTTTGGCAAAAATCAAAATTGATTTTGATACAGCATCTCGAACGGCTTATTTTTCTCTTCCGGATTTTGGAGTCCCAAAAGCTAAAGGAGAAGCTATTGCGGACTGGGATATCGTAGAACAAAATAAGGATTACCTTTTAGCACCAAATGAGGTGTGGGGAATTGTAGAACTTGTTTGTGAAGAGCAAGAGGATAAAAGGAATCAAAGTGTATTAAAATTAATAGGATTTACACCTTTCTGTCCATATCAAATTGATTTGGATTATTATTGTGAAGCTCGTAAGGAATTCTCAGTTGAAGAATGGATTGATATATTATTGAGTGCTATTGATTATAACCCCAGTGGATACGTAAATACTACTCAAAAATTGACAATGTTAAGCAGGTTGTTACCATTTGTTGAAAAGAGAATTAATTTAATTGAGCTCGCACCAAAAGGGACAGGAAAGTCATATCTCTTTTCGCAGTTAAGTAAACATGGTTGGTTAGTCAGTGGTGGTAGCATTTCAAGAGCAAAGATGTTTTATGATATTAGTAAAAGAAATCCTGGTCTTGCTTCACATTATGACTATGTGGCTTTTGATGAAATTCAAAGCATTAAGTTTCCTGATAAGAACGAGATGCAAGGAGCTCTAAAAGGGTACTTAGAAAGCGGAGAGTATAGAGTAGGGGATTATAAAGGTGTGGGAGATTCAGGTTTGGTTTTATTGGGGAATATTGACATTTCACTTATGAACACAAATACAAATATGTTTGCTAATTTGCCTGATATTTTTCATGAATCAGCACTTATCGATAGATTCCACGGGTTTATAAAAGGTTGGGATATACCTAGGATGAAAGAAAGCCTTAAAGTGAATGGTTGGGCATTAAACGTTGAATACTTTAGTGAGATAATGCATATGTTAAGGGGAGAATTGATTTATAGAGCTATTGTAGATGAATTACTTATTTTACCTAAAAATGCCGACACACGTGACACAGAAGCAATTAAAAGAATTTGTACAGCATATTTAAAGTTAATTTTTCCAAACGTAAGGAAAACGGAAGATGTCAATACTCAAGATTTTATTAATTATTGTTTAGAACCTGCCAAAGAAATGAGACGTGTTATTAAAACACAGTTAGGTATTATTGATTCAGAGTTTTTAGGCAAAGATATTCCAGATATTGTAGTCAGAGAGGGTAGATAATGCAATGCAAATTTTGTAATAAAGTTTTAGAAAAGGATGAAATAGCATTGAGCAAGAAACTGCTTGGTAGGAGAATAAATGAGTTTTTATGTATAATATGCCTTGCTGAATATATTGATTGTTCAGAAGATGATTTGATAACAAAAATTGAAGAGTTTAGAGAACAAGGCTGTACTTTATTTAGATGAAGGCAGTAAAATAAAAGAAAGAATAAAAGAAAGAAAGAAAGAAAGAAAGAAAGAAAGAAAGAAAGAAAGAAAGAAAGAAGGACCATGTCTGACACCAAACACAACAAGCAAGATAAATATCGTTTAATTGTAAGAGTTGTAGGGTGCGACGTTGCAAAAAGTGCCAGACTCCAATTGCAAATATGAAAAAGGGGGAGTTTTAGCAATGGGTCCAGTTTGGTGGGTTTGTATTTAACCTTTAATCATAATGATTTATGTTAATATACCAAGCGCATAGATGGAACATGAAAGAATTTTCTACATAGTATAAAATAAAGATATATATTATTTCTTGTTGAAAGGAGCATTTCATGAACAGGAAAACGCAACATGTTGTACCTAATTTATCCGGTGGTTGGAGCGTAAAAAAAGGAGGCTCAACAAAAGCAACGAAGAACTTTGATGTGAAAGAAGCAGCCGTTAAATTTGGGAAACAGGTAGCAATTCATCAAAAATCAGAACTTGTTGTACACAAAAGAGATGGGACAATTCAGAATCCGAATAGCAATGGTAAGGACCCAAGTCCACCAAAGAATAGGAAGAGATGATGGAAATCAACAAAGAGGTGTTCATTAATTGCCCTTTTGATGAAAACTATAATCCAATGCTGCATACTATTATTTTTGCAGTAGTATCTATGGGCTATTCTCCAAGGTTATCCTTGGAGTCAAGTGATTCAAGTGTAAACCGAATAAATAAAATAATGGATTTGATTGGCCAATCCAGGATAAGCATACATGATCTATCTTATGTAAAATCCGAAAAAGAAGGTGAATTCTCAAGAATGAATATGCCGTTTGAGTTTGGATTAGATTTTGGATGTAAAAAGTATGCATCTGAAAGTGTGTTGAAGAGCAAAAAATTCTTGGTTTTAGGGGGAGACAAATACGACTATATGAAAGCATTATCTGATATCTCAGGGATTGATATATATTATCACCAGAATGACCAGACAATATTAGTTAAAAATATACGACATTGGTTTGTAATAAATGAAGATTTGGATAATACACCAACTCCTCACGATATTTGGATGAGACTAATGGATTTTAATTCCGAGTACACTTCTTGCTTAAATGCAGGGGGCTATTCCGATGAAGAAATTTATGAAATACCTGTGAATGAGAGAATAAAAGCAATGAAGAAATTTATCGCTGAAAACCCCTACAAGAATTAATTAATTTTCAAAAGACATGAATGCAAAAGCTCCCGGAATTAAATAAAGAGGAGTTTTTTCCATTTTTTAATGCCCGTGTCTGACACCAAACAATGAGCAAGATGGATATCCTTTAATTGCAAGCGTTGTAGGGTGAGATGTTGCAAAAAGTACCTGACACCAATTGCATATGCAGGACCTTCAGTGCCCCAATATCCCATTTTGTTGAAGTGGTATCTCACTTGCAGACAGTGAATGTGGATGCAATTTGAGACTGGTAGGAATATAGTGTAAAAAACAACAACGACGGTTACAAATACTGTGTTAATAAAAAAGAAGCCATGATTAAGCATGGTTTCTTTTGACTGGAATTGTAAATAAAGGTTCAGTGCTTAATTCGTTTCAGAAATTTAAGCCATCCAAATGGGGTTGACGTGTACTTGCACTTAGGTTCTGGAATGATTAAAGAACTATTTAAGAGACGATAATATGACACCTATTTTCTTAATTTCATTATTAGATAATCTATTTTATTAAGTGATTCTCTAATTTCTTCATTACTATAATTACCTTCAACACTATGTACCAATTTATTTCTCATCCTAATAAGGTTTAAAACTTCATTTAAATCATCATCATTAAAAATCTTAATCTTGTGAAGTTCTTCAAACAGATGACGAATATTTGTAATCTCTTGAGTCCCGCGTGTTATCAATAAGTTTCTTGCTTCATTCTCCAAAACACTCCAATTACTGATAAAAATTATATTGTTATCACTTATTCGAGTGGATCTATTTTTTCTACTATTTCTTTCAAAAACTTTAAGAGATGAAATGCCATAAGACATTATACTTATGAGTAGACCAGCCATGGTTATTATCAAACCAAATTGTGTTAGTTGACTGAAATCAAATCTATAGTTATCAAATATTATAAGGGATACACCTAAAAAAGCATATAACATTCCCATGCCTGTTAGGAGCCTTTTATATCGTTCTTTATTCTCACTTCTTCGATCAATATTCCTCATTAAGTTCTCATCTGCCTGTACTATATCCCGCATTTTAATATCTTCAATTGAAATTCTCTTTATATCAACTATATATTCAATTATTCTTTCACTATATTCTTCTGATAATTCTTCAAGTAATAATTTTGTTGAATTGTCCATATATTTCGTATATTTACTATCCATTATTTATCCTCCCAAACAAATGTAAGAGTTGTAAAGATTCCAACTAATACCAATATTAATACAAAAGTAGGTAGTTGCCATTCATTGTTAGTGAAGGCAGCTTTATCGTATAATAACCCTGCAAAAAGTATTGATACAGACGATATTATTTGTGCGACAATTGACTTTTTTGGCCTTCCCTGTCTCAAACGGAAATTACTCTTAGAAGCTTCTCTGATATATGGGGCAGTTATTTCTGGAGTATTTCTTTTTCCTCTTGTTCCTGCTTCTATTCTTCCTGCTTCCTTGATCACATCATTGATATACTTAGTCACTTCTTCCTCCAGTGAATCTTTAGCTTCTGAAGAGAAGAATTCTAGTTTTTCATCGTTGATTTTAATTTCCACTTATTTCCCCTTTCTATATCAGAATAGTAATGTTGCCCAAATCGCTGCTCGCTTAGTAGCGATATTCGTAAATATAAGCTATTTATTTATCAATTTCATTTTATCATATAGTAATAAAAACAACTATGCTATTTATTAATATTTCTCAAATTGGAATAAAATTCCCCCCCCTTTTATTGTTTTATTAGCAATTTTAATATATATAAATATAATACTTCTTTTAGAAGCGGTTAGAATTTTGAGTAGCTTTAAAATTTGCCTCACATTTAAAAACAAAAACACTGTTACTGGAAGAATGAACTTATTTTTTCTGTCTAGTTAAGTGTAGCCTATCCACTTATAACTTAAGGCTCTACACATTCAATTGGTATTTATGATACGATAGCCTTTATATAGGAGTATTGGCTTATTCTATTAAACTGTAGAAATTTGTATTAAAATATAGAAATATATGGTAATATTTTGGTAATAAATATAAAAAAATAATAGGTCGTTATAGTTTACCAGTAATTGATTGATTATCTGAAGTAATGACTTTAGGATATTGGAGAAATGTAATGAATAGATTGAAAAAATTCTTTTTAAATCCATGGACGATAGGCATAGGAACTTCATTAATTGTAACTGTAATAACAGCATGGAGTAAGAATATAAATGTTTTACAAGCCATTAAATGGTTACTTAGCAACATATTTGCTTTTGTAGTATTTCTATTCACTTTTAAAATTCCTGTTTATGTTATATTACTTTCAATTTTTGCCTTAGTTTTAATACTTCATTTTATTCGGGATAAAAACCCCAAAATTGAATGGCTAACTTATAAACAGACAAATTATAAGAAGTGGTTTTTTATTTGGGATTATATATTAGACTATAATAAAAAGTATTCTATTAATAATCTAAGACCTATTTGTTCTTGTGGTTGTTCATTGGTTAAAAAAACAGATTTAAACGGTATGCGGTGTTTTGATGGCATACTCTATTGCCCTATCTGTAAAAATACATATCCAGTATTAGACCAAGAAGTTTTAGATGAAGTCAAGTGCAAAATAGAGCATAATATTACTCATAACCTATTCCCAAAAGATAATAATAATGACTAATTAATTATATTGTGGGAGAACTGGAGACGAGATTTTAATATACTAGTCAATCTGTGAGTTAGTTTATGATGCCCTAAACAAGTCATAAATTTCCCTTTGAGGGTATGAATTTTTTATAACCGTTATTGTTGTATTATATGAAAGGATTAAAACAAGATGGATGGTTATTTTGATTATGAAAAACTACTTAAAACGGAGCATGTAACTTACCAAGAAACAACACTAAATTTGGGCGAATTTGAAAAGTCAATATCGAAGTTTGTTGAACTTGCTTTATTGTTTCAACAAAGTATTGGAGAAATAGAAAGCCCACAAAACGAGTTGCATACCTTTGCAATTATTAATTATGCTCAGCTTCCATATACCGTTAATGCAATCTGTAAACAAATAATGACTGGATATTACTTAGAGAGTAAAATCCTTATAAGACATTTGTTTGAAACATTACTTCAATTAAAATATTTTGCAAAATTTCCAGAAAAGCTATTACCTCATATTAATGATAAAAGGGTATTAATCAGTCAAATGGCAGAAAACGTTTTTTCTAACGAATTAGCATATAAGAATTACTATGATATTCTCTGTAGATATACACATGGCTTTTCAATGAAAGGTGTTGAATGTTATAATCCTGTGACAAAAACTATTACAGTTGGTAAAACTTATAATCATATGAATTGTAAATTGTCGGTGTACTTACTCTCGGATTTGATTTTTGGATTCATTAATAACTTTGATTATATCTATCCAACTAACACAATTGAAAGTACAGAAAGTGGTAAAGAATTAAAAAGCTACGTTAAAGGATGGTGTTTATCATCAAGAGACAAACATATTGAGGAAAATGGTGGTTTTTTATTAATGCATAATGCTATTGATGAGTTGATATTATAAAATATAGGGGGTGCATTGAGGCTAATTGACCTTCTCCCCAAAAACTGAGCTAAAACAAATGTTAGTCACTATGGTATTTGAGGGTCCCCATGAATTAGGTCCAGTATAAATATTTCCTGCTATTTTAGTGTTTTTCTGTTTTTGGCATTGTTAGCTTTCATTTTGATGAACAATATATTTTGCTCGTTCATATAACTCATCAAATGTTATTATTTCGGGATTTACTATGTTACGACGATAAAGCTCGAATGAACGAAATTTATCCTTATTCACGCCATGTTCGTCACGAAACTCTTCTAAATTACCAATTACCAAATATGATTTTGCCTGATAATTGAAAACTTCTTCGCCAGTAAGATTACCTTTTTCGTCCTCAAGACTAACCTTGCTTCTCAAATTATCAACTGCAGATGAAACGGTACCTTGTACTTGTGATACTGCTCCTGATAACTCCCTAGATGGAGCCCAACAACCAGAACGATAGGGGTTGTTATCAAGTAATGGTGTTTTATGGGTTTTAATCTCCACGAAGCATAAACTAGATATAATGCCTTTAGTTTTCATTAGTGCGTCAACCCGTTTTCCATGGCTTGCTAAACTATACCCCTGCACTACCTGCTCAAGTTTTTTGTCATTAAGTGATGATAAGAATATATACCCAAGACCATATCCAAATATCCAAGGATTTTTTTCGAAGTATTTTTGCCACAAACCTTCGTTAGTAGAGGTTTTTCTTTCTTTTAGATAAGAAAAATATTCTTCATCTTCAAGAAGTTTATGATAAGTTTCTAATTGCCTTTTCCTATACCCAATCGCAATAACATCTTTTGTTGTTATTGCAGACTTTAACATTTCTGAAAAGACATCTTGATTTTCATTAAATAGACTTCTTGCTTGATTCTCAGTTATGATAATTTTCCTAAGATCTTCGTCAGTGATATTTAAGGGACTGTTATTCTTGAAAGAAACTGCTTGTATATTGTTGATAAATTCAATTAGTTTTCCAATTTCATCACCAATAAATGAAAAGCTTGCATTATGTGGTTTGTCTGTAGCTACAGTAAAGCCTTGTATATTTAAAACAAAAATATTCTTGGTATCCTCAATGAATTTGGCTTTAATGTATGATTCAGCACCTTCTTTATGTCTTAATACGATTTCACCTTTTATAGTACCAAAAGCATAGCTGTCTGGTGATGAAATTAATTTAGATGCAATTCGAACTTTATATTCACCTTTTTCGAATGAAGAGAGACTTGGGCTAAAGTAAGTCTTTCCTTCTTTTGGATTTTTATAGTTGTCATCATCGTTCATGAAAGACTCTCTTCCTAAAGCTTATATTAATCATACAGCCTGGATAATTCCAAAGTGATAATTAGCTTTTATATATATTTTATATCAAATTATATTAATTTACAATCTTGAGATTTTGTTTTACAACCATAAACAGTTTATACTTGGTGAAATATGTGATTGCTTCTGTTATAATATGTTTATGTTAATTAAAGAGAGAAGGATTAAATCTGTTTTTTGAATACTGAAAGAATTAAGTAAGTCGTATAGAGGTCTGCAGTCTGAATGAGAGATGGATGTGAATTCATAAAAATACCTTTTAAAAAAATGAAGGAGCAGTAAATGGGATTCTTATCGAAGCTTTTCAAACAAACCAAGAAATCTGAAATTGTCTATAATACTGCCAAAACAGCTATTTCAGCTGATTAACAAGTAAATAACATGAAAATAACTGGTGACAATCCAATTACGCTTCCTGAAGAAGATACCATCGGTAGGACCCGTTTTGCCAAATCATTTGCCAAACAAATAATTTCTCTTGATGCAAGCAAAGGTAGCGTTATCAGTGCACTTGGAGCTTGGGGCTCAAGAAAAACATCTTTCATAAACCTCGCAAGAAATGAGCTTAACTATCATAATATTACCATTCTCGACTTTAACCCATGGAGGTTCTATAACTTAAAAAAAGACAGTAATATCTAGATATTACTGAGGCGAATATACACAAAAATTATAAATCGCGGGACAATATGCCTTGGCATAAAATGTTTGTAACCGTTGGTATTATAGGGATTTTAAAAAAATGAGAACCCCTTTAAAAGATTAATAAATATATAAGGGCAGTGTGACATAAAATCACTGGAGGTGAAATCCATGGTTCAAAATAGATATGAATCCTTCTTATCTAATTTATTCTCAAATGATCAAAAATATTTGGTTGGTAGAGAGCTAAATGAACTTCTTCAAAAACAATTTAAAATAACATCGGATAATTCAAGGAAAATAATTCAAAGAGCAGCGGCGAAAGGCATTATAAAGTCGAGTTCGCCATTAACCTTTGGTAAAGGACAATATGTTTACCTAAATACAGGGATAACACTAAACAAAGAAGCCGTGAAAGAAATAACAAAAAAGTATAGGCCACCAATATTTAGGTTATTATCGTTGATAGACCTTAATCAAGGAATAATATCTATTAACGAGGCGATGAAAGTCACATCATGTATTATCGAAGAATGTAGTACAAAGGTTAATACTCTAGCAGATATTATGATTGTCCTAAAAAAAATGAATCTTATTTCAGAAATTACTATTCTACCTGAAGAAAGATATCTTATTGATCCCAAAAAACTGGATGGAAAAGATGAATTAATTGAAAAACATAAAACTAAAATGTATCTAGATGCAGTCTTTCTGTCTGATATTCTTAGGTGGCTTACGAAACATAACCTAATTGATAATAAAAACGTACGCTTTCGAAATAAGTCAAACCCTTCTATAAGTATAAAACATAATAATCTCGTTTGGGATGCATTTGCTTATACTAAAACAACTGGGATAAATACTAATGGAGGAAGAAAAGCGAATGATACTGAAGATAAACAGACTCTTGTGGTATTGGATGTAATAGTGAGTAGGCCATATACTGATGAGGATTTGCAAGGCTTTCTCTCAAGAATTCAGATTGTAATCAATAGTGTTGATAAAGGTGTCAGAAAAATTATGCCCGTTGTTGTATATTCTGAAATTTCGATAATTGTGCGAAATAAACTTGCTAAGCTTGGGTTCATAACCATTAGTCTAGGAACGGTTTTTGGTGAGAGTATATTTGAAATAATTAAAAAATTAGAGATTATCAAGTCTGAAAAGCAATTAAAATTAAATAACCCAGAACAATTTCTTGAAAATATTGAAAATGTTTTAGCTAATATTCAGCAAACTGGTCAGGGGCAGAACTTAGAAAATATAAAGGGCGATTTATTTGAGGCACTTATATATCAATTACTAAGTTGTATATATCCGAATGCTATAATTGAACAGGGGAAAATCTTGAAAATTAAGAACTCCGAGGAAGTATATGAATATGATTTTATTATTATTTCTCCTAATTATAAAGAGATAATTATCGCTGAGGCAAAGGGGTATAAGTCTACTTCATTTATTAAACTGGGAGATCGTGATAAAAAAAATACTGCAATGTGGTTTTTCAAGAGAACATTTCCTTTCGCTAAGAAATATTATAAACATAATCCAATCTACCCATTTCCAGTCAAAGGTTGTTACATTACTACAGCTAGTTTTGAGCCTGATGCGATTATATGTCTAGATGAGTTGAATAGCTCGAAAATCAAGCCAAGCCAGCTTGATTCGTACTATGATGGTAAGAAATTAATAGACTTAATTGATTTAAAAGGATTGTCTAAAATACATACTTTGATAAAACGATATTATTCCAACGAATCTATATGGAAATTTCCATCATGAAAGACCTCAGATAGTTTGAAGAATTATAAATAAATATTTTGAATTATAATGAAGCTTCTACATTACAAAAATTTAAAGAATTGGTAGAGCGTGAATTGAAGAATTCTTGAAAAATATATATTCGGAAATGTTGTGGTTTTATAAATGATTCTGACGGAAGCTTGCCATTTTAAGGTACTTCAATCCGGCGGGTGCCTATAAGTGGCATATAATGACAAAGGCTGAAACGGATTGAGTTGTTTTGACCTTTAAGTAATATTACCCCAGGGAATAATATCGTCAGCCAAATTAGGAGTAATCTTACGGCACAAGCCAAACAGATTCTAGCAACCTTGGAAAGCACGTGGGTTTGATAAAGCATTTAAAGAATTGTCGGAGTCATAATATAAGATATGCTATTAATAACACTAAGATAATTACATAACTATGGAGACCAACGTATACTTTTGAGCTGAGGATAAAGAAAACTTTTTTGAAAAATATTCTTGACAGATTAATTAATTAGGTAGATAATCGTTAATATATTAATATGGAAGATGGAAATAGGCGTTAGCAGATTGAAGTTAGCCACGAATGAGTTAAACAGTCAGAGTACTGTATTCTCCAGAACTGAAAAATCAGTTAGGGAAGTAATACAGAAAGCTTTGAAGTTGTTTTTGTCGTTTGTGGCTTTTATTATGTAACAAAAGAAGGAGGTAAAAATGAAAAGGTCAAAGCGTTTTGAAAAACTAGATCAAATGCCAATAAATAAAGATGGTTTTTCTTATGAGTGGGAAGATGTTGGCCTTATTACGATGGAATCGGCAAATGATCCAAAACCCAGTATTAGAGTTGAAAATGGCATCGTAATAGAAATGGATGGAAAGGAAAGAAAGGATTTTGACTCCTTGGATATTTTTATTGCAGGATATGGAATAAATATTGATTATGCAGAAGAAGCAATGAGTATTGATTCATTGGAAATAGCCAAGATGTTGGTGGACATTCATGTTTCAAGACAAGAAATAGTCAAAATATGCTGTTCATGCACGCCTGCGAAAATGGTAGAGGTCATTAACCATTTAAATGTTGTTGAGATGATGATGGCCCAAATGAAAATGAGAGCAAGAAAGAACCCGGCTAATCAGGCACATGCAACAAATCTAGATGATAATCCAGTCCTTATTGCAGCAGACGCCGCAGAAGAAGCATTAAGAGGGTTTGCCGAAGTTGAAACAACCTGCGCACTTGCAAGGTATGCACCCTTCAATGCTATTGCCTTAATGCTTGGGGCGCAAACCGGAAAAGCGGGAGTTCTTAACCAATGTTCAATGGAAGAAGCTACGGAACTTGAACTAGGAATGAGAGGTTTTACTTCTTATGCAGAAACATTGTCAGTTTATGGAACAGAAACCGTATTGATAGATGGAGGAGACACTGCATATTCTAAAGCATTCTTGGCATCTGCATATGCGTCGAGAGGAATTAAAATCAGATTTACGTCAGGAACTGGTTCAGAAGTACTGATGGGTAATGCAGAGAAGAGAAGTATGTTGTATTTAGAGGTTCGATGCATTTACCTTACAAAAGCCTGTGGCGTGCAAGGTGTTCAGAATGGCTCAATTAATGCAATTCCCCTTGTTGCTGGACTCCCAAATGGATTTAGGGCAATGGCTGCAGAATGCTTAATCGCATCTATGCTGAATATTGAAGTTGCATCTGGGAATGATACTGCTTTTACACATTCTGATTTCAGAAGAGGCGTAAAACTGGCAATGCAGTTAATGCCCGGCACTGATTATGTAACATCAGGCTTTGGAGGAATCCCTAACCTTGATAATGTATTTGCTGGTTCAAATGAAGATTGTGATGACTACGATGACTATTATGTATTACAAAGAGATATGAAAGTCGATGGTGGAATTAAGCCTATTAAAGAAGAAGAGGCAATTGAAGTAAGAAACAAGGCGGCAAAGGTTTGCCAGACAGTATTTAAGTTTTTAAACCTGCCTGAAATAACTGATGAAGAAGTTGAAGCGGCAACATATGCGTATTGTTATAAAGACATGCCACAAAGAAATAAATCAGAGGATATGAAAGCTGCAACAGAAATGATGGATCGTGGAATTACGGGATTTGATATTGTTAAAGGGCTTTATGAAAATGGATATGAAGATATATCAACAAGGGTAATGAATATGTTGAAACAGAGAGTTATTGGTGACTATCTTCACACATCATCAGTTATTGATGAAAACTTTAAGGTTATGAGTGCTATCAACAATCAGAATGACTATATGGGACCAGGTACTGGATATAGACTAAGTGATGAGCGTTGGGGAGAATTAAAAGAGAAATTCAGCGCACTCAAGCCTCAAGATATTTAAGAAGGAGGGTGTAATCATGACGGAATTCAATGAAAGTGAGATTAAAGTTGAAGAACTTGGAGAAGCTCAAGCAGGAAAAAGTGCAGATGAGGTTATAATTGCCGTTTCACCAGCCTTTGGGACAAAAATAAAAAAAAGCATCATAGATGTGGGATTAGAAAAAATCATCAAAGAAATTTGTGCGGGTATAGAAGAAGAAGGTCTAAAATACCGATTTATAAAAGTAAAGAATTCGACAGATCTTGCTATTATTGCCAGTCAAGGGTCAAAGCTGTCAGGTTCAGGAATATGTGTTGGGATTCAGTCCAGAGGAACAACAGTTATTCATCAAAGAGATCTAGTAGCGCTTGATAATTTAGAACTTTTCCCTCAGTCACCACTTTATGACGCTAAAATTTACAGAAAAATTGGCAAAAATGCGGGTAAATATGCAAAGGGTGAAAATCCAGAACCGGTTGAAATTTTAAACGATTTTATGATTCCTTCAAAATATCTTATAAAATCAACATTAATGCATCTGAAAGAAACGGAGGTGATGGAAAAATCGGCGAAGACCGTTGAATTGAAAATGCAATTTTAACTATCCATTATTTTATTAATTCTATTTTAAGGAGGAAAGTTTATTATGGAAAAACAAAATGATATTCATTTAAAAAAAGTACTCAAGCCAATACATTTATGGGCAATAGCTGTAGGTTTGGTAATATCAGGACAGTTTTATGGATTCAGCTATGGGTATGCGACAGGAGGACCGGTTTCATTTTTAGTAGCTTTCATACCAGTAAGTATTTTTTATTTTAGTTTTATTTTCTGTTATACAGAATTAGCGGCTAGTATACCTCACGCAGGTGGCCCATCAGCATACACACGTAGGGCGCTGGGACCTTTTTGGGGATTCCTCACCGGATTCAGTATGCTTCTAGCATTTTTAATGGCACCTTGTGCTATTTCTCTTGCGGTAGGAGCTGTGGTAAACTTCTTGTTTCCGGCATTGCCTGCTATGAGTGTTACAATGGTGTTCCTGATTGGATTCATTCTAATTGCAACCCTAGGGGTTCAATCCTCTGCTATAATGGAATTGGTTGTTACGATATTATCCCTGTTGGGGTTGCTATTGTTCTATTTTCTCGCTGCACCTCACTTTGAAATACAGAACGTTGTAACAACACCAATGTTTACTAATGGCTTCTGGGGAGTTTGTGGAGCTGTTACCTTTGCTATGTGGCTTTACTTTGCAGTTGAAGGTGCTGCAATGAGTGCTGAAGAAATGGAAAATCCAAAAAGAGATATCCCGAAAGCTTATATTGGAGCACTAGTGACGTTAGGTGTTACAGCTTTAATAACAAGTGTTTTAGCAGCTGGTGCTGGCGATTATATGGAAATTGCGGCCGTTGATTTCCCATTGACACAGTCATTATCAAATGCATTGGGACCAGATAGCCCTTGGGTAAATGTAATGGCGGTTGTAGGCCTAATTGGACTAACAGCAAGCATGATTGGATGTGTATTGGGATATTCACGTCAATGTTATGCAATGGCAAGAACTGGGTATCTGCCTGAATTCCTTTCAAAACTGAACCCAAGATTTAAAACACCTCATTTCGCATTGATCGTTCCAGGCATAATCGCTGTAATAGTAGCACTTTCTGGATTAACAGCAGTAGTTATAACAATTTCAGTGTTTGCTGCTTTGGGTATGTATGTTTTAGCTCTAATCAGTATTTTCGTTCTTCACAAAAAAGAACCAAATATGGATAGGCCATACAAAGTGGCATTCCCAATTACTCCTATTATCTCAATGATAAGTTTGATATTTATTGTATTCTGCGTAGTTGCATTTAACCTTGCAATTATTAAATGGGTATTACTTGTATATGCAATAGCAATCGTATATTACTTCTTGTTTGGTAGAAAAAGATTAAGACCTTATGAAGAAGAATTTGATCTTGATTAATTTGGAGGTGAACTTAATGAATAAATTGAATGCAAAAACGGATTACCCTCTTTATGAAAAAAAACCTGAATTAATTAAAACTCATACGGGTAAACCAGTGGATGATATCAATCTGAAAAATATTCTTTCGGGAAAGATTACTCCTGCTGACTGTAGAATCAGTGCCGAGACTTTAGAGTATCAAGCACAGATTGAAGATTCAGTTGGGAATCCACAGGTGGCGGGAAACTTTAGAAGAGCAGCTGAGATGACTCGTATTCCTGATGATAGAATTTTAAGCATGTACAACTGCATGAGGCCAAACGTATCAACGAAACAGGAACTTTTGGATATTGCAATAGAGCTGGAGACGGAGTATGATGCAACAATTAATGCCGCTTTATTACGAGAAGCAGCAACTGTTTATGAATCAAGAAACATGTTTAGAGTAGACTAGAATTTGCAAAAGTGTTAGACTAAAAATAGTATTAACAGAGACTGATACTATCAGTCTCTGTTAAATTAAAAAAGATTTTTTGCGGGCAGATTTGTGCTACGTAACCTTTTTTATTTATAACGGAGGTTAAGTATTTATGATTAAATATATTGCGGGAGTTGATATTGGAAACGCCACCACGGAAACAGCTCTAGGGGAAGTGGAAGATGGGGTATTGCTTCGATGCGTAAGTGGGATATCAGGAACTACAGGAATAAAAGGTACAAAAGATAATATAGAAGGGGTAATTCAGTCCTTAAAAAATGCTGTTAAAAAGATGGGGATTGAATTTGAACAGATTGATTTAATACGAGTAAATGAAGCAACGCCAGTTATAGGCGACTTTGCTATGGAAACAATTACTGAAACTATTATTACCGAATCCACACTTATTGGTCATAACCCAGATACTCCTGGGGGGCTAGGCATTGGAATAGGAAAAACAATTCTTATAACAGATTTAGAGAACGCAAATAAAGAAGAAAAATATATTGTCGTAGTCACTGAAGAAATAGATTTTTTGAATGCTACAGCAATTATTAATAAAAAAGTTGAAAATGGTTATCAAATAGAAGGGGCTATTCTGAAAAAAGACGATGGGGTTTTGATAAACAACAGGCTGTTTAAGAAAATACCAATTGTTGATGAAGTAGAGATAATCAGAAGAGTTCCCCTTGGAATGGAATGTGCTGTTGAGGTTGCCGAGCCAGGAAATTGTATTGATCTTCTTTCTAACCCATATGGGATAGCCACAGTCTTTAAGTTGAATGCAAAGGAAACAAAGCAGATTGTACCCATTGCCAAGGCTCTTATTGGAAACAGGTCTGCAGTTGTAATAAAAACACCTGCCGGAGAGGTTATGGAGAGAAGAATTCCAGCTGGTGACATAATAATTCGAAACGAAAGCAGGACGTACACAGCTTCAGTAGATGATGGCGCCCACGAAATTATGAAAGTTATGGTTAAAGCGGGAGATGTTTTAGATGTTATTGGTACAAAAGGTACCAATATAGGTGGAATGCTGGAAAAAGTTAGAAAGGAAATGGCGAATATTACGGAACAGGAGTATAATAAGATATGCATCAAAGATTTAATGGCGGTGGATACAATCGTTCCAAAAGAGGTACGGGGTAACCTGGCCAATGAATTTGCAATGGAAAAAGCTGTTGGTATAGCCGCAATGGTTAAAACAGAAAAGCTGCAGATGGAAAAATTAGCTGCATTAATTTCCGATGCTATTGGAATACCAATTGAGATTGGAGGCGTCGAAGGCAGCATGGCAGTTGTTGGAGCATTGACAACACCAGGAACTGAAAAACCTCTTTTAGTTTTAGATATAGGGGCAGGCTCTACTGATGCCTGTTTAATAAATAAGGATGGAAAGACAAGGCCTGTACATCTTGCAGGAGCAGGAAACATGGTTACTATGCTGATAAGCGCAGAACTTGGGCTAGACAATTTTGCGCTGGCAGAAGATATTAAGAAGTACCCTTTGGCAAAAGTAGAATCTCTATATCATATAAGACACGAAGACGGTACTGTTCAGTTTTTTCAAGATTCAATTGAAAGCAAATATTTTGCTGGGACAATAATCATGAAACCTGAGGGCTGGAAATTAATAAAAACAAAGAAAAATCTTGAAAAAATAAGGCAAATTCGAAAAGAAGCCAAAGAGAAAGTATTGATTGCAAATATTTTGAGGGCATTGAAAAAAATTTCAATCACTGGAAATATAAACGAGTTTGAACATGTTGTTCTTGTTGGTGGCTCGTCTTTGGATTTTGAGTTGGGTAATATGGTTACCGATACTCTTTCATATTTTGGGATTGTAAGCGGCAAGGCTAATGTGAGATCAACGGAAGGACCGAGAAATGCGGTTGCCACGGGGCTCTTGCTGTCATATTTGGAGGGATTGAAAAATGGGGGGGAATAATAAAGAAAGCAGTATAATTGAAATTTTCTGTACTTCTATGGAATTTCAAGATTTAGCGGAAGCAACAGGTTATGGTATTGAAGAAGAAGGGATACCCTATCGCATAAATTTTGAAGCCATTAAACAGGGAGAAGTTTATGATATTTGCCATAGAAACGGTATTGGGGTAACAATACATATTGATGAGGGTGTTGTAGCAGTATTCTACAGGCAGCTGAAAGAACATAAACCATTGTTTGATTACCATGTCAAAGAGTTAGAAATTGCTAAAACTATTGGTAAGAATGCAGCAAGAATCATTAAAAAAAAGCCGTTTATAGAAATAATATAAAGGGAGAGGTTACCTAATGTTTAAAATTATGAGTAATGGAATATATGAAGGACATATTTTGAATGAGTATGGAATTAATTCTGAAAATGTGATTCAAGGTGTGCCTCAGACCTCATTACCTCTTAAATGGAGCGGAGCACCTTTAAGGACACAATCCTATGCCATTGTTTTTCAGGATTATGATAATATCCCTGACGAAGGATTCAGCTGGATTCATTGGCTATTAGCAGACATTCACAAGGACATTACAAACCTTGATAAAAATGCAAGCCGAGAAGGTGGGAAATTTGTTCAAGGTACAAATAGCTGGGCAATCCCTTATGGCCCTTATGTCGACATAAACGAAGATTTAACTCTGCATTATGGAGGACCGGCGCCGGAAAGAGAACACGAATATGAGATAAAGATTTATGCTTTAGACAAGATTCTTGATATGAAAAAAGGCTTTTACTATAATCAATTATTAAAATCAATGGAAGGCCATATATTGGCTGAATCTATATTAAAAGGGTGTTATGGTAAGTAAATGGATAATCAAAAAATTGACTCCAAAAAAATGAATAGGATCCGTAAAGAATGTGAAGATTTTTATAAAGGATGGATGCGTAAGAATTTTCAAAAGGGTCTAAAGGATGCAACTGTGATCATTACAAAAAATATTGTAGTGATAATTGGCAATGAATTTTTAACATATGTGGAGCAGTCAATTTTAGATGATGACTATAGCAAGCAGGCGGTAGCGCATACAAGAAGGAAATTGGTGGAAAAATTCTTTCCGGTTTTAAAGCAAAATATTGAACTTATTTTAGGTCAGGAAATTATATGCTATTTTGTTGATTTTTCAATGGGAAACAATATGTGTTGTATGACAATTATATGCGACGGGGAGGTTGGCACAAATGAAAAGGTCTAAACGGTTTGAAGTACTTGAAAAAAGGCCTGTTAACCTAGATGGGTTTTCTGAGGAATGGCCTGAAGTGGGTTTAATTGCTATGGAATCCGAGTATGACCCAAACCCTGGGATAAGGATTGAAAAGGGCATTATTGTAGAGATGGATGGGAAAAAAAGAGAAGAATTTGATTCCATAGATATCTTTATAGCTGACTACAGTATAGACATTGAGCGTGCGGAAGATGCTATGAAAATGGATACTTTGGAAATTGCCCGAATGCTTGTTGATGTTAATGTTTCGAGAGCGGAAGTAATAAATATTACAACTGCCATTACTCCAGCTAAAATCACAAAGGTAATGAGTCACTTAAATGTGGTTGAAATAATGATGGCACAAATGAAAATGAGGGCAAGGAGAAGACCTTCAAACCAGGCACATATAACAAATCTAGATGATAATCCAGTGCTTATGGCGGCAGATTCAGCAGAAGCGGTTCTTCGTGGATTTTCGGAAATTGAGACTACCACAGCTGTTACACGCTACGCTCCTTTCAATGCCTTAGCCTTATTGGTTGGCGGGCTATGTGCAAAAAACAGGGTCTTGTCTCAATGCTCAATGGAAGAATCAATGGAGCTCGAGATGGGAATGAAAGGTTTTACTTCCTATGCAGAAACAGTATCTGTATATGGAACTGAAACGGTTTTGACTGATGGGGATGATACACCGTGGTCAAAGGGATTTCTCGCTTCTGTTTATGCATCTAGAGGAATAAAAATGAGATTCACATCAGGTACGGGCTCAGAACTTCTAATGGGTAATACGGAAATGAAATCAATGTTGTATTTAGAGGCTAGGTGTATATTCTTGACAAGAGGGTGCGGCGTCCAGGGGACACAAAATGGCTCAGTAAGCTGCATTGGAATACCTGGTGCAGTGCCGGGAGGGTTTAGAGCAATGGCAGCAGAAAACCTTATGGCATCCATGTTAAACCTAGAGGTGGCATCAGGTAACGACCAGACATTTACACATTCAGATATGAGAAGAATGTCTAAAGTTTTTATGCAACTTTTACCGGGTACTGACTTTATTACCTCAGGATTCAGTTCCGTGCCAAATTACGATGATATGTTTGCAGGGTCAAATACAGATTGTGATGATTACGATGACTGGTACGCACTGCAACGAGACATGCATGTGGATGGGGGAATACTTCCTATAAAGGAAGAAGACGCAATACGTGTCAGAAATAAGGGGGCAAAAGCTCTCCAGGCTGTTTTTCAATATTTTGACTTACCAGAAATATCGGATTTAGAGGTTGAAACTGCAACTTATGCATATTCAAGCTATGATATGCCAAAGCGTAATATGGTGGAAGATTTAAAGGCGGCAGAAAAATTTCTTGCTGGAAATACAGGAGTTGACGTTACAAAAGCACTTTGGGAAAAGGGTTACACAGACGTTTCAAAAAATATTCTGGATATGTTGAAGCAAAGAATTACAGGGGATTATTTGCAGACCGCTGCTATATTTGATGAAGATTGTAATTTGGAAAGCGCGTTAAACTACCCCAATCAGTATGAGGGTCCAGGAACCGGATATCAAATTTCTGATGAACGGTGGAATAAAATAATTCAACGAGAAAATATATTAGGGCCTAAGGATTTTTGAGGTGAAAAAATGGGTGTTAAAAATATAAAAATAGAATTAGAAATACAAGAATTAGGGTTAGCTCAACCTTCCGGGGAACTGGATGAAATTATTATTGCATTGTCCCCTTCATTTGGAGTACAACAAAGAGAGACAATCGTGGGGCTTTCTCATGCTATTGTTGTAAGGGAACTGGCAGCGGGTGTTGAAGAAGAAGGCTTTAAGCCTCGATTCGTAAAATACTATAATAGTTCCGACCTATCTTCATTTTCCAACGAAGCAGCAAAGATGAGTGGGTCGGGCATTAGTATAGGGATTCAATCTAAAGGAACTATTGTGATACATCAGAGAGATTTACAGCAGCTTGATAATTTGGAAATATTCCCACAGGCACCTCTGTATGATGCAAATATTTACCGGCAGATTGGTAAAAATGCCGCTAGATACGGTAAAGGCAATACGCCAGAGCCGGTGCCAACTTTAAATGATCAGATGGCTTTAGCGAAATATCAAATCAAAGCTGCACTGCTGCATATCAAAGAAACAGAGCTGGTGGTGAGCAAGAAACTGCCCGTTGACATAGAAATTATCTTAAGGGAGGTATTGGAATAATGGCATATTTGAAAAAATTAGATTCAAAAAAGGATTATCCGTTAGCGGACAAAAGGCCTGAACTTATTTTAACTCCTACTGGGAAAAAAATTGAAGATATTACAATGGAGAGTGTTTTGTTAGGGGATGTAACAGTTGATGACTGCAGAATTAGTTCGCAAACCTTGGAATACCAGGCACAGATTGCGGAATCCGCGAAAAATAGGCAAATGGCGGCGAATTTAAGACGGGCGGCAGAGCTGACGGGCTTTTCTGATAAAAGGGTCCTTGAAATTTATGGGGCTTTGAGACCTTTCAGGTCTACAAAAGAAGAACTTGCGGAAATAGCAGAAGAACTTGAAGAAAAAGGTGCGGTGTTAAATGCTGCATTTGTAAGACAAGCCATAGAGGTTTATGCGAAGAGAAATAAATTGAAAGGTGATAAGTAACTTGAGAAGATCCAAAAGATTTGAAAAGTTAAATAAGATGCCCATTAATCAGGATAGTTTTTTTGTTGAGTGGCCGGAAGGTGGGCTGTCAGCAATGAACTCTCCTTATGACCCTGCACCAGGCATTAAAATAGAGAACGGCGTTATAGTAGAAATGGATGGAAAACCCTACAGTGAGTTTGATTCTCTAGAGATTTTTATAGCGCAATACGGGATTAATATTGAATTTGCTGAAAAGGCGATGTCTATGGAAACGAATCTTATTGCCAAAATGATTGTTGATATTAATGTAAAGCGCGAAGATATTGTAAAGATTACTACAGCAATAACACCCGCCAAGATGCTCCAGGTGGTCAGAAGTTTAAATGCAGTTGAAATAATGATGGGTCAAATGAAAATGCGAGTACGCAGAACTCCGGCAAACCAGGCTATTGTTACCAATATAAAGGATAATCCTGCGCTTTTGGCGGCAGATGCGGCGGAAGCTGCTCTACGAGGTTTTGCTGAGGTTGAGACTACCTGTGCAGTTTCAAGGTATGCACCTTTTAATGCTTTATCAATTTTAGTTGGGGCGCAGACCTGTAGAGCAGGGGTATTAACACAATGCTCAATGGAGGAGTCTTTAGAACTTAGGATGGGCATGCTTGGGCTAACTAGCTATGCGGAGACGGTATCCTTATATGGCACTGAGGAGGCAATGGATGACGGGGACGACACGATTTGGTCGAAAGCGTTTTTAGCATCACTGTATGCTTCCCGCGGAATGAAAATGAGATTTACATCGGGTACAGGAGCAGAAGTTCTATTAGGACATAGTAATAAAAAATCTATGCTCTATCTGGAAATACTTTGCGTATTTCTAGCTAGAGCTTGCGGAGCGCAAGGTGTTCAAAATGGTTCGATAAGTTGTATTGGTATTACAAGTGCTGTTCCAGAGGGGTTTTTGGCAATCGCGGCAGAAAATTTAGTTGTTTCTCTGTTGGATCTGGAAGTCGCATCTGGAAATGACCAGACATTTTCACACTCTGATATGCGTCGAACAGCGAAACTACTGATGCAAATGATGCCCGGAACAGACTTTATTACCTCAGGATACAGTGCAACCCCGAATTTTGATGATTTATTTGCCGGTTCTAATACAGACTGTGACGATTATGATGATTATTATATGATTCAAAGAGACATGCAAGTGGACGGGGGTATAGAACCAATACTTGAGTGCGATACGATAGCCGTGAGAAATAAAGCTGCAAAAGCCTGCCAGGGAGTCTTCAAGGGATTGGGTTTGCCTAAAATTTCAGATGAAGAAGTGGAGGCTGCCACTTATGCATATTCTAATGAGGAGATGCCAGATAGAAACATGGCAGCTGATTTGGTCGCGGCACAAGAATTTTTAAATAAAGGTGTAAATGCCATTGACATTGTCACGGCACTTCAAAAACAAGGGTTTATAGACGTGGGGGAAAATGTTCTTAAGATGCTAAAGGAAAGAGTTTGCGGAGACTATCTGCAGGTTGCGGCAATTTTTGATAAGGGTTTAAAAACCCTCAGTGGATTGAACGATTCTAACGATTATCAAGGCCCGGGAACTGGCTATAGGTTGGAAGGTGAACGCTGGGAGAAATTGAAAAAGAAGGCGTCTGCTTTAATGCCTAAGAATATCTTGGAAATGCAAGGTAAAGAGGACCATAAAAAGGGCTTTTATAATTTAGAAGAGGTATCAAATGTTAAAGGCGACGAGGCAGATATTGTAATAGGTATATCCCCGGCCTTCGCAAACAAGGGAACTGGAAAAGAAATATATAACAACCATTTTCGAATACTGGAAAATATTGTTGAAGGTGTTCAGGAATCAGGAATGAGTGTCGCTATTGTAAAAATATATCATACAGGAGATTTGGGGGAAATTGCTCAGTTGAGTGCAACTTACAGTAAATCGGGAATAGGGATAGGAATTCAGTCAAAGGGATTTGTTCGAATTAATCATTCTGAAAAAGCTCAAACTGAAAGTTTAGAGGTCTCTTTTAATATGCATTTTTCAAGCTATTCTTTATACAAAGAAATCGGGCTAAACGCAGTAGAGTATGCCCGAGGCAAGAAACCATTGCAAGTTTCTGCGAAAATGAAGCCTAGCGGATTATCTAAATATCAAATTGCAATGATTAACTTAAGTTCAGAAGAACGGTTATTTATCAATAGTAAAAAAGCACCGACGATAATGAAAATAATGGCGGAGTGAATGTAATGTATCCCAAAAGGTGCACAAGTTAATTTGTGCACCTTTTAAATCTCAACAAAGTTGGGACGGAAGATGTTGCTTCTGAATATTATTTTTTTGAACTCTGGGTAATAATATGATCCGCCTAATCAGGGTTTATTTGAAATGAAATGAAATTAATATAATAAAGAAATATATATTTACCATTTAGAATAAAAAGAAGGACTGGGTTTTTAAATAATTATTAACTTAATCCTTAAACGCAAATTTAAATGCTAACTTCCCAAACTTTACCCACTCAATGCCATTTACCTATTAGAAATTGATGGCATTGGGATATAAGTTACTTGCTCTCCAAGAAAGCGATAATCTCAGCACGGCTCCTACAACTATTTTGTATTGCCGCTAAAAGTT
>JAENWH010000534.1 GCA_016650135.1 Peptostreptococcaceae bacterium | reverse complement strand
GTAATATTCCATGCGGTTACCAAATCACTTTTATTCCTATGCGTCGGTACTGCAGAACATAACATTGGCAGCCGAGATATTGAAGACATGGATGGATTATTCGGAAGAATACCAAGACTGGCTACATTTATGATTATAGGTATATCAGGCATGTTCCTGGCACCTTTTGGAATGCTGGTATCAAAATGGGCCGCAATGACAGCCTTTATTGATTCTGGTAACATTATTCTTGTGGCAATTATATGCTTCGGAAGTGCAGCGACTGCTTTCTACTGGACCAAGTGGCTTGGAAAAATGACAGCGATCATGGCCAGGAGAGAGAATATTCAGGATAATGTTCACAAAGAAGAATGGATTGTTCTTGGAACGCTCACAACACTTACTATTGGGGCAATACTCTTGTTCCCAGTCATTTCAAGTACTATATTAGTACCTTATCTGACATCAGTGTTTACAGGCGTGAATGCGGCATCACTGCTTTCAGGTAATATGTTTATCATGACAGCAATGCTGGCTCTCGTTATCCTTCTTCCTTTGCTATTCTTTGGTAAAACAAATAAAAAAATTGTACCAATCTATCTTTCAGGGGCTAACCTTGGAGATGACTTAACGTTCACAGGCTCTATGGAGCAACCTATGCCGGTTTCGTTAAAGAACTGGTATATGGAGGATTACTTTAGCGATGAAAAAATGTGCCGATATGGTGGAATCATCTCAAGCGTAATCATTATTGGTGTGTTGGCGATATTATTAGGAGGTGTGTTATAATGACTACTATGATTTTATGGGTAATCGCATACCTTGTTTTGGCTCCGATTGTGGGGGGACTGTTAGCTGGTATTGATAGAATTATTACTGCCAGAATGCAGGGTAGATTTGGGCCTCCAATTTTTCAGCCTTTCTATGATGTTTTGAAGCTTACGGAAAAAGAAGGCATAACGGTAAATAAAGTTCAGGATTTTTATGTTCTTTGCTTTTTTATCTTTGTTGTTATCACAGGATGTTTCTTCTTTGCCGGCGGAGATCTGCTTTTAGTAATTTTCGCATTGACACTTGCCAGTGTATTCCTTATTATTGCAGCGTTTTCATCGAATTCTCCTTATGCACAGATTGGTGCTGAAAGAGAATTATTACAGATGATGGCCTACGAGCCGATGGTTCTGATGACTGCAGTTGGTTTTTACATGTTTACAGGAAGCTTTAGAGTTTCCGGAATCCTTTCCTTTGGAGAAATGCCTTTCTTGTATATGATTGGTATTTTCATCGGATTCGTGTTTATTCTAACAATAAAGTTTAGAAAGTCGCCATTTGACTTAAGTATGTCACATCATGCGCATCAGGAGCTGGTAAAAGGGTTAACGACAGAATTTTCAGGGAAGACTCTTGCTTTAATTGAAGTTGCTCACTGGTATGAAAACATATTTTTATTAGGATTTATATTCCTGTTCTTTGCAAATGGAACAGCAATAGGAACAGTGTTAGGACTTGTAGTTTGCCTTGCCACTTATTTTTTAGAAGTATTGATTGACAATAGCTTCGCGAGAATGAAATGGCAATTTGCACTGAAGTCTTCATGGATTATCGCTATTACAGTAGGATTTATTAATTTAGTAGTTCTACAATTTAGGTTTTAAGG
>JAENWH010000523.1 GCA_016650135.1 Peptostreptococcaceae bacterium | reverse complement strand
TGTTAAATTTTTTACATACACGGAGCGTATGTTGCGGATGGATTTTGATGCTTCAGTAACTGCATTTTGTGTTGCATCTTCCCAACTTTTTTTTGACTCAGCTAAGAGTTCGATAACTTTTAATAGTGCCATAGTGATTTGCTTTTAGAAATTGTTTGATTACTCTTTTTATGGTTCAGGTTATGGATAGAGATGGTTGATCAATGCAGGTGTGGCCTGTTTTTTATGGATCTTCTGTTGTCGAGATCTTCTTTTACCGGAATATTTTTCACGGATTTAACTGGAACCGGATTTCCTGCATTTATCTGCGGATTTTCTTTTTCTTTTGCAAATGATGGTTGATTTGACTTGCTATCAGATTGCTGACTGCGATGGTCATTTTGATTTTTTCCCATCTTCGTTTTTATTTAAATTGTGAATGAATTATTATCTTATCCCATAATAGTCATGAAGCACTGTCGCATAAATGTCACTAATTGGTTGGCTTGGGTCATATTCAGGGCTGTTTTTTACATACTCTACTGATGCGTTAACAATAACTGTAGAGGTATCCCATTTTATTTCTTTTATCCATTTTGGTGATATAATCACTTTTTTCCCGGGAAACCAATTACCTGTATCTACTACCATAAAATCAATTTTCCAGTTGCTGTCGTCAATTATAAAATCTTCTACATCACCAATCTCGCCGTCAGTAGCCTTAATGCTATAGCCTATTACTTTGTCGGTACTGCGTAAATGCGGGTTATCATCTGATTTTTTGCAAGCCTTATTATCCTCTTCTTTCAGTAATGCCTGATACATGGATACAGGCATACCAACTCCATAAAATCCATCACCCCAATAACTTTTCCAGGGATAATGCTCATACAATTTAATTTCCTGTTGGCGTGAGACAGGTTTTTCAGTGTCAATATCCGGACTGTTCTTTATTTGTTCTTTAGTAAGATTTACCGGAAAGACTTCTTGCTCCCAATCGTGGTTTAACAATGCCTCAGGTGAAATAAGCACTTTGCGGCCAAAGAGCCAATTGCCTGTTTCTACAACTAAATAACGGATAGTCCAGGTTTCATCGTCAAAGTAAAACTCTTTTACTTTTCCAATCTCTCCATCCGTTGCGCCCATGGTGTTACCAATTAAACTCTTAACGCTGCGTTTCATAATTATCTTTTTTAGATTGTTTAATGTTTGGTTTTTTAATATCGGTCATAAGAAAGATAATACCAAGGTTTTCATTTCAGAATTTGGGATGTTTCTTTCGTTTTTTTAAATAATTTTTCATTTAAGAAACAGGAGTGCTGAAAAATCCGATGAGAATTGCAATGGACAGCATTAATAATAAAAGCCATATAAATATGCTTATGGCTGTTGCTGCGACTGGTTCGGTTTCTGGTGTGTTGTTAGTTTTTGCTGCTTTTCGTTCATAAGGAGAGGGTGCTGCTAAAAGAAATGTAAAAATTAACAGAATGAACAGAAGCGGCATCCATGATATTCCCCACCAAGCAGGACCAAAAGGAAGTATCCAATACTGCGAGGCAATACCTGCCATGAATAAAACGAAAAAAAATATTATTAAGGGAGCAAATGAACCTCTGCGGTATCCGGGTGCGAATAGCAGTGAGATTATTAATGCTAAAATAATTGCTGCGAAGATTGACATGATGTTTATTTTTCTA
>JAENWH010000369.1 GCA_016650135.1 Peptostreptococcaceae bacterium | reverse complement strand
ATCTTGATGATTAAGGCGTGGACTGATGAAGCCTGGAAAGATTTTGAGTATTGGACGAATCAGGAGAAGAAAACGCTGAAACGTATCTTGCAACTCCTAAAAGACATTGACCGCAACGTCTATGATGGCACTTGACTTTTATTCTCCACAAGCCGGGGTTACCAGTTGCCATTCTTCGTCATACACGTTCTTGTTAATCTTCAATTCTTCATATAGATACCTTGCGCTTTTCCCCATTTATTCTTTGCACCTCTCAAAGAACGCCGGCGAAATATAAGCATCTATATACACCCGTCCCAATTTTCCGCATTTAAACAATTTTTTTTAATATTCTCTTGGCATTAAATATTTTTAGCATTTAAATAGTCTGTAAAGGTTACCGCCCCTAATTTTCGACGCTTGGATAACATGGCAGCCCATATTGCATTGCCTTCATTTTCTGTAATGCATTTCTTATTGTATGCTTCAATAAGAATATTGCCCGTCGTTATATGATTTAGGTTAAATTCATTTACATATAAAATAACGTCTCTCAGATTATTGCTTGCAATAATCCCATCATTAAAATAAGCCAAGGCTAAAGAAGCTGCCTCCCCTTTACCAATAATTTGATGCCCCTTTGTAGGCTCTACTGTTAATTGATAATATAAATCAAAAATATCTGTTCCAACTGAGATCTCGGCAATTGAAATTTGGTTTTTAACCAATAGCTCGTCAACCCTTGCTTTAAGATGAAAAATCCCAGGAGAAGATAGTTCGTCATATACTTGTTTCGGGATAATAATCTTCCCGGGATAGAGCTTAACCAAGAGGTTTTCGTGTTTAACCCAGAGAAAAGCAGATAGACAATCCGTGTCAAAGAAAATCGATTTAATCAATCAATTCGCCTCCTTCAAGGTCCTCTCCAAAAACTAGATCCGATCGGAAAGCATCTAAAAGCAATTCTTCATATTTTCCATTTGAAACCAATTCTTTTTCAAGAATTTCGTCCGCTTGCTGAATGTAATACCCATATGTCCTATGCTGCTTTTCCAACGGAAGAGGCCTATATAATGAATCGCTGAACCCCAAACACATAGCGGAGCGTATAATATCGTGCCTCATGGCGTCTGCCTGTCGGTTGTCAATTTGCTTCTCTTCGATTAGACGAAGCAGCATGGCCTGTCTGCTCACTCCAAAATACTGCTCAAGTTTAACTACACAACTGACCGCTAATTTAGCATCTGCTTTCCCTTTGATTCGTTTTATGGTATCCGTCAATGCATCTGGCGGCATCAAAAAATAGGAAGCGAACTGATCAGCCGCTTTTTCTATTTGCTGTCCCACACCGATTTTTTGAGCACAGATAGTTGTTCCTAAGTTGATATCATAAAATAAATGGAATAACTCATGAGCCATTGAAAAGCGTTGCCGCCCTATAGACATCGCGGAGTTGATTGCAATAACATCATTTTTTTCACCTTTTATACAAATCCCACTTAATCTGTCGCTCATTGGATAAAAAACAATAGTAAGGTGCTCAATGGTAGCCACCAATGAGAAAATATCAATAGGAGATTGGGAGTCTTCCCCTAATTGCTTTCGTAAACTTGTGGATTTTTTCCATAAATCAAATTTATCCATCAACGCACCTCGCTTTCCAGTAATTTAGCCATAAAGGTACTATTCAATGCAATCCTATTAATTGCACATATAGTTTCCAAGTCCTCCTCACCTATTTGGCTTGCTCTGAGTGCAAAGTGCAAAGGTTCGTATTTACCATTGGTTTCATTGAAATCAGACATACTGCATCCAAATAAGGTTGTCAACTTTTCAAGCATATCCGCACTTATAGCGCGTTCTCCTCCCTCAAACTTGGATATTAAACTCTGGTCAACTTTAAGATAGTTAGCAATATTCGCCTGCGTAAATCCGCTGCTTTCTCTCAAAAATTTTACTTTTAAACCGATGTTAACTATTGAACTTTTCATAACGCCACCTCCTTTACACTAATAATATATTAAATTTGTCATAAAATCAATAGCATTTATAACTAAAATTATGACAAGTCACCAGTTGCCATTCTTCGTCATACACGTTCTTGTTAATCTTCAATTCTTCATATAGATACCTTTTGCTTTTCCCCATTTTTTCTTTACACTTGTCAAAGAACGCCGGCGAAAGTTAAAGCTGGTTTTTGAACATAGAGAGAATGTATCCGGTTTTTTGATACGTAATCATTCCATCGCAGCCGAGCTTCCTGTCTGCAAAGGACTTAAATTTGCTGCTTCATTCTATAAAAACTCATAATTTATATTATACCCGATAGGGTGCATTATCTTATTACATAAATAATTTGCACCCTTTCGGGTATAATGTCTGATTTTATAATTGACATTATACCCAAAAGGGTATAATGTATTGGTATAATTCGTGCTAAAGGAGGCGATAATAGGAGTCAATTACCCCGCCTAAACGACTTTGTTGCTATAGACGGGGCTTGCACGGGACATAGTCCTCTGTAAGCCCGATTGATTAGCCTAAGCCCTGAGATAAGGGCTACGTTACTAAAGAATATATAGGCACTCTGGGATGTTTCGCAAGTCCCTGACTCTGCGTATAGTGGT
>JAENWH010000017.1 GCA_016650135.1 Peptostreptococcaceae bacterium | reverse complement strand
TTTGAACTTAACAATTTTGAACATAAACATTATCTGGTTTGCATGAATTGTAAAAAAATAATTTCTGTTGAGGGGTGTCCCATTGCAGAATATGAAAATAAACTGAAGGAAGAAACGGGGTTTGACATCATTGGGCATAACTTGGAGATCTTTGGGTATTGTCCAAAGTGCAAAGGGCCAAACAGATAAAGTACAGATAAAGTACAGATTAAATTACAATAAAAAATCACACTGTTAAGATTTGCTTAAACAGTGCAACTTTTATTTGCATTTGAATATGATAATTCGTGCTATTGGTATTATTCAGTTACTGTTTCATATCCGCCACCAAGCCATCCTTTTTCGGTCTCAACACTACCCATGCCGAATGACATGTTGTAAGCTTCATATCCTAAAAGTCTAAGGCCTGCAACAGTTTGTGATGCAGTATGACCTGTGTAGCAATAAACGATAATTTTCTTATCAGAAGGCAATTCAGCGAATGAAGTTTCCATTCCAGCGCCCCATGGGATATTAATAGCAGTCGCAACATGTCCCAAGGCAAAATCTTCAGCTTTTCTGACAGAAAGGATTTGATATTCATCTGATTCGGAATCAATGATTTCTTTTACTGCTTCTGGTGAGATATTTTGGTTTGCAGTAGGTGTGCCATTATATGATACTACTGTTGCAAAATAATCATTAACAGCTGCTGTAAGTTCAGGATCAGTGTCATAAGTAGCTGTTGGCATCTCTACCGCTACTGTATCAGCATAATTTTCATAACCTGCAGTAGTTGAAAGCCCTAATAACCAGCCACCTCTAATATTTGTAACATTTTTCCCTGCAACATTTAGCACGACCGTAACTTGACTAGCAGTCTGTCCTGTATAGCAGTTAACAAAGACTGGTACATCATCAGGAATGAATTCCAGATTTTCAGCAATAGCAGTACTGGCAAACGGAAGGTTAACAGCACCTTTAAGATGACCTAGTGCATAATCATCAGCACTTCTAACGTCAATAATGAACATTTCTTCGCCGGCATCAATTTTAGCAAACAGATCTTCAGCAGTAATCATGTTATTCGTTGCTGGAAGATTTGAAAAGTAAGACATTGTAGCATCTGCAACTACTGTTGATTCAGCAACTGGGGGTGTTTCTGCAGGCGCTTCAGTTTTGGCGCCACAAGCAGCAAGGGACATAGTAATCATAGCAAAACAAAGAGCTACTGACAATATTTTTTTAAATTTCATTTTATTCCTCCTTAGGATGCATCTTTGCTGCTTGGAAGCGGACCAGTTCCGCTAGGCAACTCAATTGGGTTGTTTGGATTAGTGCACCATTCTAGAAATGCACCATCGTAAATTTTGATGTTTCTATAGCCTGCATTGTATAAAGACAAAAAGACTGGAGATGCACGCATAGAAGTCTGACAATAAATGATAATTTCTTTTTCAGGGCTCATTCCATCATCCATAAAATTAATTTTTGTTGTCTGAACATCTTTAAAAGTATTGTCAGGGTAGAAAATATTGGCATAATCCATCATGATCGATGAAGGAATTTTGCCCTTTTCTGCATATTCCTGGTCAGTTCGAACATCAAGAAGTACTACATTTTCATTTGGTTCATCAAGTTGAACTTTCACATCGTTTATTTTCGCCAAATAATCATTGTTTTTTTCTCCTGCTGTATAAGTTGTTTCTTTTACTTTTGGCGCCTCAGTGGATATTTTTATTCCACTTTCATTTATAGCCTGCAAACCACCATCCACAACAAGAACGTTTTCATTACCGTACATCAGGAATGTCCACCAGAGTCTTGCTGCACTCATTCTGTCATTATCATAGATTAGAACGGTGGAATCATTATCAATGCCTTTTTCTCCCATAAGCGTCTCAAACTTAGTTTTTGAGAGCAGCATGTTGTCAACAGGTACTTTGATCACGATGTCATTCTTAGTAATATTTACTGCACCATCAACGTGTCCAGAAGCATAATCCTCTGGACTTTGCATATCAACAATTATTAGTTTATCGTTGTTTGCAATGAATTCTGAAAGATTATCTGCGCTGACTAACCTGGAATCAGTTTCCACATACTGCGAGGGATTGCAGGCGGATATCAGTATGGTTAACATTATAATCATAAGTAAGAATGTTAATTTTTTAGCAATCGATTGCACAAGTATAGACCCTCCTTTTAAATTATTAGATATTTTTAAGTGTTTTTAAGTAAACTGTCGTCGTAATCATAATACAACATATGAAGTTGATTGTGATATAATTATCTATTATACTACATACCATTATTTTATAGTTGAAATACCTGAAAGCATATGAGATAGTAGGGGAGACGATATTTAGAGGGGGGAGAACAGGATGATTAAAAAGAATAATAATCAGGAAATAATGCTGGCAGTATATGTAATATGTTATTTTATTGTCAGTTTGTATACGTTGACAAAATTTCCATTTATACATTCAGATGAAGCCTGGCTCTCCGGGTTGACCAGAAATATGATGGATACAGGTAATCTGGGTATAACAGAGACTTTTTACAATTTAAAACCCAGGTTCCCTCATGGAATAAAAATCCTTTTCCATTTGCTGCAGATGCCGTTTTTGGTTATTTTTCAGTATGATGTGTTTTCCTTCAGGCTTTTATCATTGTTTTTTTCCTGCATGAGCCTGATTATATTTTATATTCTTCTTAAATATATATTTTGCAGAGATGACGAAGAAGGGATGCGTTGGTATCCTTTGCTGGGGACAGTATTATTATCCATAGAGTTACAATTCATATATGCCAGTCATTTTGCGAGGCAAGAAATAATACTTGTTTTTTGTATCATCTTTGCGGTTTATGCCCTTATCAGTAATAAAGTTGTTTTGGCAGCTGTAATTTCAGGTTTAGCTATAGGAATTCACCCTAACAGTTTCTTGATTGGAACTATGTGTCTTGCTGTTCTGGTTCCATTTGAGAATGGAAAGACTTTCCCGCAAAAAAGGCTAAAGGCATGGAAGCCTTTTGCCTTGTATACTGGAATAACTGGGGCTTTTGCTGCGGTATTTCTAGCAATCAGCTTATTTTTTGACAGAGGGTTTATTAAACATTATCTGGAATATGGTAACAGTGAGTTTGCTATTGGAGCACCCATAACCGATAAACTGGCTGAAGTTCCCTACTTTTTACAAAAATTATGGTATGGAGTAAGCGGGACTTATTACGTACCTGACATTAAACTGGAATTAGTGCTGTTCGCACTGGCGTTCATTTTAGCTGTTATCTTGGTTGCTTTAAATCAAAAGACCAACAGAGCAGAGATGATCTTTGTGATGAAGGGATTAATCGGACTTGTTGCAGGGATGATTATCATAGGCAGATACAATCAAACCAGCATTATATTTGTTTTTCCGCTTTTATTTTTGTTGATATTACTGGCAGCAGATTCAGGGTACAATCTTCTGGTTCCAAGGAGGGTATGGCCAAGAAATATAACCATTATCATACTGACAGTTTGTCTGGCCATCTCAAGCTACATTAATATAAAGCCATGGATGGATTATTCCTATTACGATTATATCGGAGAAATTTCAAAGACGGTTGCTCCAAATGAAAAAGTTTTAGCTAATTTGAACTGCGAATATTATTTTGACAATGGAAAACTCTTGGATTATAGAAATTTATCCTTCTTAAAAGAAAACAATATGACAATTGCTGATTATATTGAGGAAAACGATATTGAATATATTATCCTGTCAGATGAATTGGATTTCATTTATTCCCAAAGACCGGTCTGGAATATAATCTATGGCAATTTAAGATACATGGATGATTTGAATGATTATACAAAGCAGAAGTGTGTTCTGGTTGACAGCTTTAGAAATAATACTTACGGTGTGAGAATTGTTCAGTATATGAATTCAAACAGGGATTTTACGGTTAAGATCTTTAAAGTAAAGGACTTTATCTGATAATAAATGCGCCTCTTTCAAGTCATGTGTAACAAAAATAATCGTCAGTTTATTTCTTTTCCAGATTTTTAGCAACAGTTCATAGGCTGTTTTTTTGTTTTCAGTATCCAAACTAGAGAAAGGCTCATCCATTAACAGAACTTTACTTTCTACAGCTAAAGCCCTTGCCAAAGCACCTCGCTGCTTCATTCCGCCAGATAACTGATGGGGGTAATAATGATAAAACTCGTCAAGGCCCACTTCATCAAGAACCTCGTGAGATTTAGCTGCAGCTGCTGTCTTTGTGATCCCTTTATTGGTTTTGATGATGGCATATAATATGTTTTCACCTAAGGTTCGCCACGGAAACAACTGGTTGAAATCCTGAAAAATCATAAAAATATCTCTTGTAGGTTTTGTATCACCATAAAAACCGGCAATAAACTTTAAAAGCGTAGTCTTTCCTGCACCTGATGGTCCTATAATTGAAATAAAATCTCCGCTTTTTACATCGAGTGAAAGATGATCAAGAACTTTAATGCGGTTTTTCCCTTCACCAAATTCTTTAGTGATGTCTCTTAGTTTAATATCCATTGCTTTGACCCCATTTTCTAATAGTCTTTTTCTCAATATAATTGAAAAAAAATGTTTCGACAAATAAACCAACCAGTATGACTACAATAATCCCGGCAAACAAGCCAGAGGTATTCATAAAGGCTCTTTGCTTAAAAATATACCAGCCTATTCCACCTTTTAATCCTATAGCACCAAATACCATTTCGGCTCCAATTAAAGCCCTCCAGCTCCGTGCAAAAGCAATTTTTAAACCTGATAATAAATAAGGTAAGGCTGATTTAAGCTTGATTTCGGTTATGATAGAAAAAGGAGATAATTCTAAATTTCTGCCAATATCCAGATAAATAACAGGTACTGCGGCAAAACCGGCATTCAGGTTAATTAATATTGGCCAAATAGCGGAATGCACAATAATTGCGATAATACTTGCATCTCCGGTACCAAACCAGACGATAATCAGAGGTAATAAAGCGAGTGCTGGAAGAGGGTGACCTATCCCTGACAAAACCTTTGAAAGTCCTTCTATCATCATATATTTTTGGGAAGCCAATGCTAACGACAAGGCAAAGAGTAAGGCAAACAGCATACCGATCAGTATTACTTTTAAAGAATAATATAATTGATATAAAAGGTCCCCATGAAGAGAGGAGTCTATTAGGGTTGATAAAACTTCACCTATGCTAGGCAGTAAAAGACGGGAGATGCCTCCGGTAACTGAAATGATCTCCCAGGTGGCAAAAAGTGCGATAACCCAGAATACGATGATAAATTTTTTCTTCTTTTCTACAGTAATTCTCATATTAAATCCTTGTTAAATCCTTGTTAAATCCTTATTTAATCCTTACTTTTGGGAAAATAGCTTTCTTTAAATCAATTGGATTTTTCAGCATATTAATTCTATACATCTCATCTGCCAGTTTTTGAATTCCTATAAGTTCATTGGAATAAATTGTGCCATTGTATGTCATCTGGGCTTTTAGGGTACTTTCGTCAATCCCGTAAACTGGTGCAAGGATTGAAACTGCTTCATCCATGTTGTTGTTGATAAAGTCGATTGCAGTATTTAGAGCGATAATAAAAGCATCATATTCATCTGGTTGATTTTCATAAAATTCTACCAAGGCTACTCCTGTAATAAAAGTAAAAGGCTGCCCCATGATTTCCTCGCCGGTTGTTACAATATGCATTCCCTGTGCCAGTTCTTTATCTATATAAGGAGGCGTTGAGAAATGAGCAACAATCTCTGTATCTGCTATGAGTGCATCCGTCGCATCCGGGTGTGAAAGGGATACAATCTGGTTGTCAAATTTGTTTGGATCTCCAAAAACCTGATTACTGGCAATGCTAAGAAGTGCATGCTGTGTTGAACCTGGTGAGAGGATGGCAATTCTATCTGTATCCGAGAAATCACGCAACGATTTTATATTGGGTTGGTCCGTTACAAGCGCCACCTGATTAAAAGAAATACCAGTGGCATATTTCCATTTCATACCGTTGTCTATTCCAATCAAAACAGGGGCAGAGCCCATAAACCCTAAATCCACTTCTCCGGCCAGCATGGCTTCTCTCATCGGAACAGGCCCGCCATATTGTTTCCAGTTTATTTTAACCCCAGGAAGAGCTTTTTCCAGCAGATGCTGTTCTCTCATTATTTGGAGAGGTGCGTAGGCAATGCCAAACTGCTCTGCAATGTTAACCTCTTTGACTTTGTTTTGATCGTCACACCCAGTCGCTGAAAGGATTATAATAAGAAATAACAGGCAAAGAGCTAAACTCTTTGCCAATATGTATAAATACTTTTTACCTTTAAGTCTATTTATTCTCAAACACTTCATATAAATTTTTGCCTTCCTTATCTAAAATTTTAAAAGACTCTTTGAATTTTTTTACAGCTGGAATAATGGAATCAAATTCATTTAAAAGGACACAGTGTCCAAACCTGGCTGTTGCGTTTTCAATATCATTTATGCTGTCTTCAAGTTTATAATTATATCCCGCATCTAATACATGGTCAAGCCTATAAAGTTGCTCTAAAGGTGTTATATAGGAAATGACGCCGGATTTTGCAAACATAAGCTGCACAGAAGCCGAAACTTTTGATTTTGAACAATCATAATATTTTAAAACACTTGTATCTACATCAAGCCCCAGGCTTGATCTGATTACTGCTTCCAAAATGTTAAAGCCGCTGATTTTGGGTATTATTACATCTTCAAAAGCTCCACCGATTCTTGCAGCAATCTCATTTACCATAATCCCTTGTTCGCCTACTAACATTTGAATGTACAGCGGCCCGTTTGATAAACCGAAAGCTCTGACGATATCCTCTGATATTGTTTTGATTTCGGCATATTTATTCATATGAACACTGGGGAATCTATGAGAAACACAGATCCCGATATGAATAGGATCTGTGAGCAGAAGTCTGTCTGTGACTGTCAGTATATCAAGTTTGGAATGATGAATCCACCCGCTGATTGTAATTTCATCTGATGGATAATATTGTTCCAGCAAAGCTTCTTTTTCTCTTGAAAAAGATAATGTTCTATCAAGATATTTCAAAACAAGTTCTTTTGATTCAAGTTTGTAGACGCCTCTTTGCCCCTGTGAGTCCAAAGGTTTTAAAACGAAAGACCCGGAAAAGTCTCTTATATGTTCTACACGGGAATTTTTATCGAGAAGCATATATTTTACAGTGGGGATATTATTATCTTTAAATATTTGCTTCATTATTTTTTTGTTTGTTACAGCTTTTGCTTGAGCCGGGCTGATTAAAGTGGGCAGGTTTAAAGCATCTGCAACAACAGCGGCAGTCAGTACCGGTTGATCTGTCCCCATCGTCATGATGCCGTCAACCGCATATTCTTTTGCAGCTTTTGTGCAGCCAGGTTCATCAAAGGTGCTTACCATGACATGTCTATCAGTATATTCACAAGCCAAGGGTTCTTTAGAATAATCGGCAATAATCATTTCATACCCTAAACGTTTCCCATATATAATGGCATTTTTTTGACAATTTGAGCCACCTAACATTAGTATTTTTTTCACTTCTTCACCTGCTTGAAAAGACCCAGTTTATAAGTTGAAAACAGCCTCAAATAGACTGCCAGGAGTCTGGTAAAATTATAGCTGGTCTTGCCGCAATTTCTAGGCACAAAAGGATAGAATATGTTTGAAACCTTAATTTGATACTGGAAAGCTTCGGCGGAAAGATAAAAATATCTTCGCTGTGAACTTGCAATTTTCACTGCCAGTTCATAGGTCATGATTCGAAATGCACTAACTTTAATACCAGCCGGTTTGTTTATAAACCTGTCAAAAAAAAGATTGCGCATATGGCTTCCGATTTTTCGCATGACAGGCTGCTGCTTATGAGTTTCATTACCTTCTAATGATGGGATGGCATAAACCATATCGTATCCGAGTTGGATTTCATTAATAAGTTTTAAAATCTCTTCTACAGGATTTTGAAGGTCGTCGTCCATAGTGACAACAAAATCACATGGTTGGGTGACAAGCTTTAAGCCAGCATGTAGGGAAGCTTGCTGCCCTTTGTTTGTGGAGGAAAAAAGATAAGCAATATTGTCATATTCCTTTGACAGAGATTTAATAATTGCAGGAGTATTGTCTTTACTGCAGTCATCAATTAAAATGATTGACAGATTAAAATTAACTAAAGACCTTTCAATGCTTTTTACAAGCAGTTGAAGGCTTCCTGAGGCATTATAGGTTGGTATGATAATGCTAATATTAAAGTTATTCATATTTGAACTTAAATTTTTCATAATGCTTTTACCTTTTGAATTATTATATCTCCAATAGCGGCAGCATCTTCAACAGTCATTTCTGTATGTAGAGGCAATCTTAAAATAGTTTCAGATACTTTCATACTGTTTGGAAAATCCTTTGTTTCATAGCCCATAGCTCGACCAAAATCAGAGGTGTGTAGAGGAATAAAATGGGATCTGGCATCAATACCCTCCGTTAATAATTCTTTCCTTAGAGTCTCACGAACACATGGATTTAAACAATCTATGTAATAGATATGATAGTTGGGAGTCGAATAATCAGGGATTTCCATTAAGGTGAACATCTCATTAATGAGATGCGAGGAATTCCTGAAAACATTGGTATAAGTATCTGCTATGCCCTTTCGCTTTGAAAGGATTATTTCAGACGCCAGCATCTGAGCATAAAGCAAGGCGGCACAAGCTTCACTAAGTATATAATTTGAACCTGCCTTTTGCCAGGAGTAATTATCAAGTTCATTTCTTAGAAACTGGGCTTTATTCGTTCCATTATCCCTTATTATTTCTGCATCCTCTAGAAAAGAAGCATCATTACATATAAAAGCGCCGCCTTCTCCACACGAAAAATTTTTAGTGTGATGGAAACTATAGGCGCCAAAATCACCAATTGTACCCAAGGGGACATTCTTGAAGAAACTGAGAACTGCCTGAGCTGCATCCTCAATGACTTTAATATGATTCTTCTTTGCCAGTTCCATCAGCAGGGACATATCACAGGATATCCCGGCGTAATGGGTAGGAATGATGGCCTTTGTTCTATTTGTTATCTTTTCTTCAACACTGGTCAAATCAATATTTTTTGTTGACAAATCAACATCGCAAAGAACAGGTGTGCCGCCGGCTTTTAAGACTGCATTTGCAGCTGATGGGAAATTATAGGAGGGCAGAATCACCTGATCACCAGGTTTCAAATCAATAAGTTGAACAGCCAGTTCTAAAGCAGTAGTGGCAGAGGTTGTAAACAAAATATTTTTAACAGCCAGGTTCATCTTAAAATTTTCTCTCAAAGATGTGATAAAATTACCGTCAGAGGACAGATTGCCTGAAATTAAAGCATCCTCAACCAGTTTCAATTGATTCTCCGGCTGATATCTCTTGTAAAATTGAATTTTCATAACATATACACCTATCCCTCACTAATTCTCTGAAGTTGAATTTAATCATAATATCCTGAATTTGTTTTGTCAATATGTGATATAATTAATGTTAAATTGAAATTGGATTAATAATTTCGAAGGGATTTCATTATTTAAAGGAGACCAGAATGAAAATACTGATTACCGGAGGGGCTGGATTTATAGGCAGCAACTTTGTCTATTACTATTTAGAAAGACATCCGGATTGGGACGTGGTATGTATTGATGCACTGACCTACGCAGCGAAATTGAAGACTTTAGACAGAGCTATTAAAAATAATAAATTTAAATTCATAAAAGGAGATATTACTGACCGAGAGTTTATTTTCAAGATCTTTGAGGAGGAAGGTTTTCAGGTCGTAATTAATTTTGCGGCTGAGAGTCATGTGGATAAATCTATTGAAGATTCTACTATATTTTTGAAAACAAATATATTGGGAGTCCAAATCCTTATGGATGCTTGCAAAGAATTCAATGTAAGCAGGTACCATCAGGTTTCTACAGATGAGGTATACGGGGATTTACCAATAAACCGGCCGGATTTAAAGTTTACTGAGTTAAGCCCTGTTCAGGCATCTTCACCCTATGCGGCATCAAAAGCTGCGGCTGATCTTCTGGTGCAATCTTATTATAGAACCTATAGTTTACCGGTAACCATTTCAAGATGTTCGAATAATTACGGTCCATATCAGTTCCTTGAAAAGCTTATTCCTTCCATGGTTGTCAGAGCATTGCAAGGTAAAAAACTTTACATTTATGGGGATGGATGTAACGTTAGAGACTGGCTGCATGTCGATGATCATTGCTCAGCAATTGATTTAATTTTAAAAGAGGGTGAATCGGGGGAAGTGTATAACATTGGCGGGAATTCCGAAAAGAATAATCTTGAGGTTGTTGGCAGAATTCTAGAGGAAATGGGTAAAAATCATGATTTAATTGAATTTACAGAAGACCGGCCTGGTCACGATTTAAGATATGCGATTGATGCTGCAAAAATGAAGTTAAATTTTGGGTGGGAACCTACTATCGCTTTTGAAGAGGGCATCGTGTCAACAATAAGATGGTATATAGAAAACGAAGCATGGTGGGACAACAGATGAGAGGGAAATTTGAAATAGGGGAAAATAATTTTGTGGAACTGAATTGTTTGGGCGATGTATGTCCAGTACCCATCATGAAATTGATAGAATATGAAAATGAATTGTCTGAAGGCATAAAAATTATGCTGGTTACAGATCATAGTTGTACAGCAGAAAGTGTTAAAAATTACTGCCATTCATGCAAATTGAAATTGGAAGTAGTCGAACCAATCAATGGTGTCTGGGAAATGTATATATATAAATAAGAGGAAAATCTTGAAAAATCAGCAGAAGGTTTTCTCCACCACGCTTAAAAAGTATTTAATAACTTCTTGAGGGGTATCCTGGGAACACATTTTTTTCCTGTATATCATATAAAGATCATAATTTGCCTGAAAATTAGGGATTTCAACTATTTTTAACTCTTTTAAATATATTTCTTTTTTTATAGCCATATAGGGTAGAAATGCAAATCCAAGGCCTGCGATGACAGAAGCTTTTAAAGATTCTGTAGAGTCAAGCTCCATCATGACTGCAAAATCCTTCATATCATGCCCAGCATTTTTTAAGGTTTCGTCAACGATTCTTCTGGAACTGAATCGATCAACCAAGGTAATAAGTGACTTGTTTTTTAAATTTTCCAGGGATATTGAATCACTTTTATAATATTTTTTTGAACACACTAAAAAAACCTTATCAGAGTGAATTCGATTGCATACCAATTTTTGATTTTCGACAGGGCTTATGATAAAACCAATGTTGCCTTTCCCTTCTAAAACTTTTCTTACAACCTCGCTTGAAAGCATTGTTGTTAAAGCAAAGGTGTATTTTGGAAATTTTTCATTCATTTTATGAATAGAACAAGGTAGCGCATATTGCCCGATTACAGGGGATGCCAAAATCCTGATTGTTCCAGTATAATTTTTCAAATTTGTTAATTCCTGCTGTAAATTATTATAGGTTTCTATTATTTGCTCAAAGTATTGATGAACAATCCGCCCATTCGCAGTTAATTTTATCCCTTTATTACTACGCTCAAATAAAATCAAACCCATCTCATCTTCAAGTTTTCTCATCTGTTGGCTTAGCGCAGGCTGAGACAGATGGCATTCTTCCGCTACTTTAGAAATGCTTTTTTCTGAAGCAATCTTGTTAAATAAAACAAGGTGATCAATTCGCATTATGATTTCTCCTTCAAAAAAACATAGACATACAATAAAAAATTTGCCATAACTACTTGTTATATTGTATAACAAGATAATAGTTTTGTGCAAGTAAATTCTATGTTATAGTGAGGTTAAGTAAACTGTCAAAAACTTCACAAACTTCGTAAACACAAATAAATATTTAATAAGGAGGTACCTATGTCAGAGGATATTAAAAGTATTCAACGTTCAGGTGGTACTCGTGCACCAAGGAAACCTAAGAAAAGTCAAATACCGTATGGGGTAGCTGTTTTGATTCTTATGATAGTAATAGGAATTGCCTTGAGTTTTAAATCTAGCAGTCTTGCTATGTTTTGGATATTCGGCAGCTGTTTCGGGTTTGTTCTTCAAAAGTCGAGATTTTGCTTCACAGCATCATTCCGTGATCCATGGATAAGCGGGAGCACTTCAATTACAAAGGCAATTATGATAGCGTTAGCAGTTACCACAATTGGATTTACCGCTATAAAATATGGTGCTTTCGCAAAGGGTCTGCCCATACCTGGAATGGGTTATGTTGTACCGGTAGGCATATCGACAATTGTTGGCGGTACAATGTTCGGTACAGGAATGGTTATAGCTGGCGGCTGCGCATCAGGAACACTGATGAGAGTTGGTGAAGGTTTCATGATGCAAATGCTGGCATTAGTGTTCTTTATTGCCGGATCACTGCTCGGTGCGTTTCAATTTGGATTTTGGAAGATTAATTTCATCTCAAATAGTCCAAAGATATTTTTACCAGACTACTTTGGCTGGTTTGGAGCAGTAGTATTACAATTATTACTAATAGGTTGTATTTATATTTTTGCCGATAAATGGCAGAGCAAAAAAATGGGCATTTAGCTCATATATGGAAAGGAATATTATAATGAAAGAATTTACTTTAGATTGTTTAGGCGAGGCTTGTCCTGTACCTCTTATGAAAGCTGAAAAGAAATTAAAAACAATGGATATTGGAGATATACTGATTATGCAGATTGACCATAGTTGCGCCATGAAAAATGTACCTGAATGGGCTAGAAACCAAGGACATAATGTTGAAATCGAAGAAGTTGGAGATGGCGAATGGGAAATTGTTATTGAAAAAAAGAATTAAGGAATAGTTAAAAGGACTAAATATTTGGAAAGGCGGTAACGCAAAGTTGAAAAATTTTTGGGAAAAACTTGGTAAAAACCAGTACTATGTTGCTGTTTTTAAAAATCCGTTTACTTACGTTACGGGTGCCGTATTACTTGCAGTTTTGCAAATATCCCTGTTAGCTTCCTCAGGAAATCCCTGGGGCGTGACAGGAGCGTTTACAAATTGGGGCGCATGGATCTTCGAGGCTTTTGGCGGAAGTGTAGACAAATGGTTTTATTTTTCCTCCGCAGGAGCACAGAATACACTTAATGGCGGCTTTCTTAATGATACCGGATCAATGATAAATGCAGGTATTATATTTGGCGCTTTATTAGCAACTTTGCTTGCATCACAATTTAAATTCAAGAAAATCAAGACAGGTAGACAGGTTGTAGCTGCTGCTCTTGGTGGACTGCTAATGGGATATGGAGCAAGATTAGCATTTGGATGCAATATAGGAGCTTTCTTTAGTGGAATTTCATCCTTGTCTTTGTCCGGTTGGGTCTTCGGTTTATTTTTGTTGGTAGGATCTTTTATAGGGAGTAAATTATTAGCAAAGTTTTTCATGTGAGACATATTAAAACAGAAGGGTATATATAATGGATAAAAAAGTAGAAAAATATGATGTAGTAATAATCGGTGGTGGCGCCGCTGGTCTGACTGCTGGAATTTATTGCGGACGAGCCAGATTGAAGACATTACTGATAGAAAAATCACTGGTAGGTGGTCTTGCCACCTATACCAATGAAATAGAAAATTATCCTGGGTTTCCAGACGGATCATCAGGCTTAGGTTTGATGGAACTCTTTCAAAAACAGGCAAAAAAATTCGATGTAAAGTTTAAGGGTACAGACGTTCAAGGTGTGAAACTAAAAGGTGAAACAAAAATTGTCGAAACTTTTAGAACGAATTATGAAGCTAAAGTAGTTTTAATTACTTCTGGCGGAAAACCTCGTTTGACCAAGGCAAAAGGTGAAGAACCGTTTTTATTTGACAAAGGAATTTCATTTTGTGCTACCTGTGATGCAGCAGCGAATACCGGAAAAACAGTAATGGTTATTGGGAGTGGCGATGCTGCAATAGAAGAAGGAATGTTCCTTGCAAAATTTGCAGGCAAAGTTATCGTATCAGTAATGCATGATGAAGGGAAAATGGACTGCAACGAAATCGCAAAAGAACAGGCTTTATCTAATCCTAAAATGGAATTTATCTGGAATACCTTGCCTGCAGAATTTGTTGGTGAGGAAAGACTGAAAACAGTAGTACTTAAGAACTCTAAAACTAACAGTCTGATGAATTTTGATGTAGATTCGTGTTTCCTGTTTATAGGATACATTCCAAATACAGAAATCTTCAAGGATGAAATCATATTGAATAAGCAAGGCTATGTTATAACGAACGAGCTTATGGAAACAAATGTTCCTGGAGTCTTTTCGGCTGGAGATGTCAGAGACAAGGAATTTAGACAGGTTGCAACAGCTGTTGGCGATGGAGCCATTGCCGGCTGGGCAGCAGAAAAATACATTGCTGAAACCGAAATTTTTGAGGATCAGATTATGGGTGGAAATCTACCAAGCATTGTATTTGTATGGAATGCAGTGATACCAAGTTGTCGTGACCTCCTACCAATTGTTGAAGCCTTCGAGGAAAAATACAAAGGAAAAGTCAAAGTTACCAAAGTAGACATATATAAATCAAAAGGATTAGCAGATAGATTGGGAATCGTTGAAATACCAGCGGTTGTATATATCAAAAACAAGAAAATAGAAAGCAGCTTGATGTATGATATTACATTAGAAAGAATTGAATCATTACTGTAGACTATT
>JAENWH010000434.1 GCA_016650135.1 Peptostreptococcaceae bacterium | reverse complement strand
TTGGATTCCGGCAATACAATTGCCTTTTCAATCATGTTTAACCACTTCTCCGGTACTAATTCCAAACTTGTCAAAGAGATTGAAAATCTACTCTTTTATATCAAAACAACGCTGTAAATCTCCACTTTACGTAGTTAAACTTCTTGGATTTCACAGTAGTGCCATTTCAATTTTCTAGTAATGAATCAATTAAGATGAAAAAGTATTTTTTATTTAAAAAGTATTGACTTGTACTCTATAATGTTGTAACTTGTATCCCGTAAACATTAAGTCAGAATGAATTTTTGAAGGAGATTCAATCGTACACAAAGGAGGCGTATAAGTTATTTTTAATAAAAAGTTGTAATTTTAATACTCCCCATTCATAGTACCACCAAATCTACTTTCTTAGTTGAAATTCAGAAAGCAGTTTTATCTTTGTTACATCAGGTGAAACGAAAAAGGGCACTGCTGGCGAGCAACCTTTCAGGGATAACCTGATTCTGTGAGAATGGGTCCTGATAATAAACTGTCAGGACTTTTTACAATCATTCTTTCAGACATTAACCTTAAAAAAACGCATGACGCGAAGCGACAAATCAAGCCACCTTTTTGTAAAGGTAAGCTGGAATGCACCTATCTATGCCTTGGTGCGATTTTTTATTGTTATAATAATCGAAAAACGTATTCAGCCCTTTGAAGAGTTCAGTTCCATTATCAGCAGGACGGATGTAAATATAATCACGTTTAACTGTTCTCCAAAGCCGTTCAATAAATATATTATCCGTTGCACGACCCCTGCCATCCATACTTATGATAATATTTTGGCTGTCAACATACTCTGTCCATAGAGCACAGGTGAACTGGCTACCCTGATCCGAGTTAATAATCTCAGGCTTGCCTTGGTTCCCGATTGCCATTTTAAGCACCGAGAGGCTATTGACAGCATCCAGACTGTTAAACACATCCCAGGAAACAACATACCGGCTATAAACATCGATGATTGCAGTAAGGTACATAAACCCTTTCGCCATAGGTATGTATGTTATGTCGATTTCCCACAACTGGTTGGGTCTTTCTATTTTTAGCCCCCGTATCAAATATGGCCGAATATATTTTGCATGGCCTAATTTGCTCAGGTTCCGCTTGGGATAGATTGCCATGATGCCCATTTTGCGCAGTAAACGACGCACGCGTTTGATGTTCATCATAAAACCAAAAGCAAACAGGAAGTCCTGCATTTGGAGTACTCCGTGCGTTGGGTGATCGAGAAACTCTTCGTCCATCAAACGCATGGCTTTGAGGTTTACATCGCCCTCTCCAATCGGTTCATAGTATAAATTACTCCGCGATACATCCAATAGCTCACACTGCTTTCTAATGCTAATGCGCTTATTAGTAACGATATAAAATTGAAGCTCTTTCATAGTCCGGCCTTTTTTGAAATTTTTTTTAGCCAATCGCACTCCATTTCGAGTTGCCCAATCTTGGCATACAATTTCTCCTTTTCGAACTCTGTATTATCCTCAGGTGATTTGGAATCAAATATTTCCGAAGAACGCTCGCTCAACTCTTGCTTCCATCGCTTGATCATATTTGGATGGATTTCAAACCGTTTGGACAACTCCGCCAATGTCTCTCTCTCCTTGAAAGCAGCCAAAGCTACCTGGGCTTTAAACGCTCCCGTAAATACCCGCCTACTTTTTTTCATTACTGGTAAATTTAATGTTTTTTCAACCTTAACCAGTGGTCCGATTTTCGGGGAGTATTATAAAAAGAATATCTTGTTACCTCGCTATACAAATTGACTCAAATGTTCGTAGTTGTTGATTTGATAAAATAATTTGAAAAGATTTAACTAATATTTTTTTAATACAAACTAAAAAATTACACTAAAATGATAGACGAAGAAAGTTTTATGGATTTAATGGGTGACTTAAAGATGACTGATGTTAACCCAAAACTAAAAGCGACTAACCTTAAAAATGCACGTTTAAGTGGAATGGATTTAAGTGCTTTAGATATGAGTGGTGTTGACCTAAGTGGTGCAGACTTAAGTTTGGCAGACTTAACAGGGGCAAACTTAAGCAATGCTTTGCTAATCAATGTTGATTTATCATTAGCTGACTTAACCGATGCGTACTTATGTAATGCAGATCTAAGTGGAGCAGACTTAAGTGGTGCGAATCTTACAGAGGCAGATTTAAGCGGAGCAAACCTAAG
>JAENWH010000113.1 GCA_016650135.1 Peptostreptococcaceae bacterium | reverse complement strand
TGCTAAAACTTATCAAACCACGTTCAGGTGACCACTTTAAAAGGACCGAATACACCGAAAATAAAAATTAAGTTAGAAATAATAAGGAGACTCATATGAATATTTTAAATACAACTAAAGCAGCAAAAGTTGAAATAATGAAATATGAAAGTCTGATGGTAGTTATTAAATACCTTGAAAACCTTGGTGAGAATGAGGCTAAAGTTGTCCTTGGGTCATTACCTAAGGAAGGGTTTATGAAAAACGACATCGTTGATTATTTTTTTAAAGAAGCAAAAAAGAGCGAATATATGCTTATAGAAAGGAATAAGGTTAGTCAAATATAATACAGTTTTCATAATAAATACTTTGAAAAGGAGTCTCCTATGAATATTTTAGATATAGCAATAGTATCAAACACAGAAATGATAAAAAACTACAAGGATTGCAGGAAAAAGGCCGAAATTTTAAACAAGATATTTATCCTTAAAAACAATGAACCTGATGCGGTATTGTTTTCCATCAATAAGTATAAAGAACTTTCAGAATTCATTGAATACCTGGATAATGTTGGAGAGGAGGATCTTTTAGAACTGCGTAAGTGTTTGCCCCAGAATGAGATTAGCGAGATGAGTAAACTCAAACAAATGATTGTAGACTTACAAAAAAATGAAAAAGCAATGACAATCAGTATTGAGCATATCACGAATGAAGCACATATAAAAATGGATGAATTAAAAGATGAGGTTGTAGGAGGTCACAGTAAAATTTTAGGACAGATTGAAAACACCACTGAGGATTTATCTAAAAAAATTAATGAACTGTAAAATTTTATCACGGCTACAGGAGGCGGCTTAATACATATTCTATTAGTAGTTGCCTTGATAATAGTTGTGGTTCAGTTACTTCAAGGTAGAAAAGTATAAATTATTTTAACTGATTGAAAGGAGATTTTTATTATGACAGATTCAAAGAATAAACTTAACAATGCTAAAGATAAGGTAATAGGTGAGGTTAAGGAGGCAGTTGGAAAAGTTACAGGAAACGAAGAATTGGAATTGAAAGGTAAAATTCAGTCTTCAAAATCTGATCTCAAGGAAAAAGGGGGGAAAATAAAAGAAGACATTGCAAAAGGAATAAATGACATTATAGATGAAAATGAAGACAAAAATAAGACAATTTAGCTGAAGGTCTTTAATACTACAAACAAGGGTCGAGTGACAAACATTTTGTCCTCGGCCCTCAATTATTTTTCGTATCATTCATTTTTAAAATAGAATCACCACATTACCCATTTCTAAATAATACGGTGATTTAATAAATTGTTTACATAAAATCGTACTAGTCTTTTTCTTCAACGATTATTGCTTCTACTGAATTTTTCTTTATGGAATCTATACCATTTTGACATCCAGCTTTAGATTTATATCTATAGCCAGTACCAATAAGTTCTCCATTCTTCGCATTTAATCTAAAACGATAATCACCATTTCTATATTCGTATACCTCAAATTTGGGATTCTTCTCTGTTGTAAATCCCTCAATAGTTTGGTCTTCAACAGGGGCAATAGGAGCATTTGTCCTTATACTTTCAATACCTTTTTTACATGATGCAATGGATGTATAAGGCTGCGAGCTTAAAATAATTTCGCCGTTTGCAGCTTTTAAATCAAACCTAAATCGTTCATCTATTTTGCTTATTACAAATTTACCTGCCATTAAAAATCCCTCCTTCACCTTTTATGAGCGAAACTAAGCCTTGGAATCTGGCATAATTAAACCCCTCTGTCCTACAAATACCAGTCGGTATTTGTAATTATTAAACAATCATAATCCTAAATCAAACTGCTAAAAAGAAATAAGTCCTTATTCATTTTCTACTTAATTTAAGCATACTACTAATTATCCAAAAGTTCAATGATATTACAGAGCATAAACAGAAAAAGAACAACAACAATAATATAAAGTTATGGATACCGCATAAATACCATTTATTATATTACACAGTTGAAATATTTGCAAATTTCCCTATAAAAAAGATCCAGTTATATTTAGCTTTTCAATTAGCACGCCACCTTAGTAACGCTTAATGTACATCAAATTCTTCCGTCCATTTATGAATCATTGAATGCAATTTTTCATGAACACCATGCCCAATAATATTTTCTTCATACTGTTCAAACTTCTCAAATAGTTCATCCTGCTTTGTGTCATCTAATATTTCATCAGCCACAACAAACAGAACATTATTTTCCTTTTCGATATGACTATGCAGAAGGTTGCTGTAATTACTTGCATTAATTTTGAAATTCGCTGTATCAACTGCTTCTACAACTTTATTCATTAAATCTATATATTTTCGGCCCTCTTGATGTTCTTGAAGCATAACACCAATTGATCCACCTTCATTTTGGATGCCTTGATTTTCCAACTCCTTAAATAGATAATTTTCTTCTTTACCGTGATGGCATTTGTCGCCAAATGTTTTCAAGAAATATACAAGTTCATTGCCAAAATGCATTATTCTGATGTCTTCTGTTACTGTTGAAATGATTTCGTCAGTAATGTAGAGGACATGAAGAATTATTTCATGTTCTTTTCTGAGATTTTGCGTTGCTTTTCCCATTATTATAACCTCCCACCCATTTTTGAACTATTTATTTGTAATATTTTTTCCGTACTCTATTGCCTTTAATTGCTGATTATCATCTGTTATTACATAAATAATTATTCCTATTTCGACAAATAAAACTGTTCTGATTTAGTTCCAATAAAAAAACTCCTGGAAATCATCCAGGAGCCTTCCTCAATAATGCTTGCCCAGTCACGAAAAGTGGCATCCTCCCAAAGAGTTGCCCAGACTCGTTCTATAGGGGGCTTTGATTTCGATTGAGAATTGAAGTTCTTTCATGTCAAACTCCTTTTCAACTACATTTATTTCTTTGCTTCCATTATTTTATCACTTAATTTTTGTAACATATCCGTCGTCATTTTTGCCAAATCATATTCAGCAGCAAATCCCCACTCATTCTTGGCACAAGTTGCATCTATGGAGTTTGGCCACGAATCAGCGATTCCCTGTCTTATTGGATCTACATCATAATCCATAACGAAGCCCGGTATATGTTTTTTAATTTCAGCAGCTATTTCTTCTGGTTCAAAACTCATAGCTGCAATGTTAAACGCATTTCGATGTATTAATTTTGATTCGTCAGCCTCCATTAACTTAATTATTGCATTTATTGCATCTGGCATATACATCATATCCATTTTTGTTCCCTTATCAATGAATGATGTGTATTTTCCCAACTTTAATGCTTCATAGTATATGTCAACAGCATAATCAGTTGTTCCGCCTCCTGGAAGAACTTCATATGATATTAAACCTGGAAAACGTACTCCTCTTGTATCTACTCCAAATTTGCTAAAGTAGTAATCGCATAATAATTCTCCTGCAACCTTACTCACACCATACATAGTTGTTGGTCTTTGAACTGTATCTTGAGGAGTATTATCTTTAGGCGTAGTTGGACCAAATGAACCTATAGAACTTGGTGTAAAGAATTTTAATTTAAGTTCTCTGGCAACCTCCAGTGCATTCATAAGTCCACTCATGTTAATATTCCAAGCGAACAATGGTTTTGCTTCTGCTGTTGCTGATAATAATGCCGCTAAATGAATTAATGTATCTACTTGATATTGTTTAGCAATATCAAGCATCGCTTTATGATTGGTCACATCTAATATTTCAAAAGGTCCTGAAGTGACTACAGGGCTGCTCTCAAGACTTCTTAAATCTGTAGCGATCACATTGTCACTACCATAAACTTTTCTCATTTCCATAACGAGTTCTGAACCTATTTGTCCTAGGGCACCTGTTACTAATATTTTTTTCATTTGATAATACCCATCTCTTTACCAACTTTTGCGTAAATAGTTAATGCCCTATCCAACATTTCCTTTGTATGCGCTGCTGTAGGCATATTTCGTACTCTTCCTTTTCCTTTTGCAACAGTCGGGAACACGATTGATTTTGCATAAACGCCTTCTTCAAAAAGTTTCCCGCTGAATTCTTGAGTAATAATTTCATCTCCAATTATACACGGAGTAATGGGTGTTTCACTATTACCAATATCAAATCCAAGTTCTTTTAAACCTTTCTTTAAATAATTTGCGTTTTCCCATAGTTTATCATTTAACTCAGTGCTTTCTGTAAGAATATTAATAGCTTCAATAGATGCACCGGCGGCTCCTGGGGTTAATGATGTTGAAAACAGGAACGGTCTGGCTCTAACCATGAGCCAATCAATTAAGTCCCTAGTTCCGGCTACATATCCACCTACAACTCCAATAGCTTTTGATAGTGTTCCAATTTGGAAATCTATCTTATCGGATAACCCAAAGTGATGCACAGTACCCGTACCTTTTCCCAATACTCCTGAACCGTGAGCATCATCTACATATGTTATTAAGTCAAACTCTTCTGCTATTTTCACGATTTCAGGAAGTTTAGCAATATCGCCATCCATAGAAAAAACACCATCCGTAATAACCATTATTTTTTTATATAATCCAGATTCAACTGCTTCTTTTGCTTTATTTCTTAAATCTACCATGTCTGAATGTTCTACTCTGATAATTTTTGCACCGGATAATCTGCATCCATCGATTATTGATGCATGATTTAGTGAATCCGAAAGGATAGCATCTTTATTATCCATTACTGCTGAAATTGCTCCCATATTGCAATTAAGTCCTGACTGGAAAGCGATGGCTGCCTCCGTATGTTTGAATTTAGCAAGTTTCTGTTCTAATTCAACATGAATTTCTAAGGTACCATTTATTGTTCGAACTGCACCCGCACCTGCACCATATTTTTGTGTTGCTGCAATAGTTGCTTCAATTATTCTTGGGTTTGTCGCAAGCCCTAAATAGTTATTTGATGATAAGTTTACCAGTTCTTTATCACCAATTGTGATAATGGGTCCATTTGAACTCTTTAGTGTGTTAATTACGTTATACAAACCTTTACTTTTCAAGTCCTGTAAATTTTCTTTTAAAAATCTTTCTAATACTTTACTTCCCATAATGACACGCCTCCAACCTTTTATTTTGTTTATTCTAGTAAAAATTTATTCCGATTTCATATTAACTACCATTTATTATATATCTTTTGGCTCCAAATGCCAAATTAAATACAAAAAACTCCTAAAAATCATCCAGGAGCCTCACCTACTTATTTTTTTTTCAAGCGACGTGCAAATTTCTGTGTGTCGGTTCTGCACCAGGAAAATGTAAAATACTTTTCTATTTTCACCCTCCGCCGCCAATCATATCAACTTTTCCAGTAAATAATTCCATTCCCCCCCAACAAATTCTTATTCAAGAAAGTTCATAACCAGGTTCACCATGGCTTCCTTTTCTTCTGGCTTCGATTCTGCAATCATAATCGTGATTGCAACCAATGTATTGTCTTCTATAATTTTTCGTAACAAAATATAATAAATTCGCAGATTTTTCCTGAGTTGATCCGTATACTTCCTTGCCATCGAATGTCTGATATATCGCGCCTATACTTGCATTAAACGATTCGTCCTTTTCATTTCCGAACAAATCACTCTCAGTTCCAAATCTCATTTGTGTAATAACTTGTTTGCATTCATCATAAGTCAAAATATAGGTTGCTTCAGAGCCCTGAGGTTTTCCTATTCTCTGTTGGTCGTAATCATCTAGAAGATTTAATGCAACTGAATAACTCTCTATAACACTTAATACCTGTTTTGCGTCCAGACTATTTTCTGCTCGCTTAAGTATTTTAATGACTTTCCCAAGTTGCTTGATTCGATTTGTGTTTATCGAATATCCTTTTAATATATGTTCCTTAAGCACTGTATTTGCCCAACGCCTGAATTCCAATCCTCGATTAGATTTTACCCGATAACCTACTGAAATAATGACATCAAGATTGTAATACCTCACATTATACCTTTTGCCATCGAGCGCAGTTGTCAAGGAATCCTTGACAACTGAATCAGGTTCCAATTCGCCTTCACGAAAACAATTATTGATATGTAAGTTTATGTTTTGCTTGGTTGTGTTAAACAACTCCACCATTTGCTATTGGCTTAACCCGACTTTCGGCTAAATTTTCGGAATTCAGCCGAAAGCCGGGTTAAGTGGCAGGTAGTTCACTGCAAGATCTTATTTCTTATATAGTACTACTACCGTCTCTACATGCGTGGTGAGTTTAAAAGGAATATATTTACATTTTTGTCATTATCATCCTTTTGTTTTGACATACTTCTTGATATTTTAAAAACTCCTGGTAATCATCTAGGAGCCTCAATTCATTATTTTCTTTTTTCAAGTAACGTTCAAATTTCAGCGTAGGTATTATGCGCTATTGTATCTACACGTAGAACCTATTGAATTAATACAGTAACGACATAACTCGGATTAGAGATTAATAATAGATGCAGGCTTGATCTATTCGATATAAGTTTACAAAATGTACCTGGTACGAGGTTATT
>JAENWH010000226.1 GCA_016650135.1 Peptostreptococcaceae bacterium | reverse complement strand
TGATGAACACTTTCTTATTCTTGTAGAATTCCAACATATTCACTCCCAAACTTTCCAAGGGGCTTTTCCCTGACTCCACAATTTTTCCAAGAGCTCTTTGTCCCGCAAGGTATCCATACACTGCCAGAAACCATCATGCTTAAAAGCTTTCAATTGGCCCTCTGAAGCAAGTATTTCCAGAGGGGAACGTTCAAAGGTACAGTCATCGCCACCGAGATAATTCATGATCTCAGGATTAAGTACCATGAATCCCCCATTGATCCAACCCCCATCTTCCTTTGCTTTTTCTTTGAATCGATCAATACTACCATCTGTGTCAATATCCAAGACACCATAACGGCCACCAGGTTGTACAGCTGTCAAAGTTGCAATCTTCCCATGTGTTCTATGGAATTCAACCAGAGCATGGATATCAACGGTAGCAAGACCATCCCCATAGGTAAGCATAAAGGGCTCGTCACCGATATAGGAGGAAACACGTTTGATTCGACCACCGGTCATTGTGTTCAGACCTGTATCGACAAGGGTGACCTTCCAAGGTTCCGCATTGTGTGTATGAACCACCATTTGATTATCACTTGAAAAATCAAATGTTACATCAGACATATGCAAGTAATAATCTGCAAAGAATTCCTTGATAACATACTGCTTGTATCCACAACATACTATGAAATCATTATATCCGAAGGAAGAATAATACTTCATAATATGCCAAAGTATTGGTCTCTCTCCGATTTCAATCATTGGTTTAGGTACCAGATGACTCTCTTCGCTGATTCTAGTCCCGTAACCACCAGCAAGAATTACTACTTTCATAAAGAATCCTCCTTTCTATTTTCTCCTCACATTTTCTTGCCACAAATATTATGAACGTTTCTTAGCGCTAACAAAACCTATCCACCGGATACCGCCAGCATACAGGTATAGATCATTTCTCCCTAGATTCATCATTGAGCTTGCTAAACTTTAATATATTATGCAATATTTTTGGATTTCGTACATACAGTATAAATAGGGAAGCAATTATTAAAATTATAATACCATATCTTATAACGGGATAGGAATACAAAAAAGTTACAGATATAGAAAGCAAAGTAAATGAAATACTTACTATAAGAATTGCTTGTCTATTTAAAATCGAATCTACTAAAATTTTATTCTTACATATTTTACTCATAAAGTAAAAGTGCCCAATTGCAAAGAGAATATAAGATATCAATGTTGTGTAAGCGCTAGCAATATACCCAAATAACATAATTCCATAATAATTTAAAACAATATTTAATACTGCACATACAACAGAAACATACATAATATATTTTGTCTTATCAAAATATGTTTCTATATTAACAAATATTGAATATAGAAATAAATAATAAACACTTACAGATATCGGAGGAATACACCAAATAGCTTCATAATAATCCTCTGTAAACATCAATCTCATCACTTCTGGCGCAACAAGAACAAATGCAAAGATTATTATTGCTACAGCCAATAGTAAATTCCATGTAGTATTCTTAATTTTTTCATACTTCTTTTCTTCTAACATTTGGTAACGCCATGGAGTCAATGACATATTTATAGAATTTTGGAAAAGACTAATTACTATGGCAAGATTATATGCCACACTATAAAAGGCAACCTGACTAGTCCCAACCATTTTACCAATCATTATTCGATCAGCTTGGCTCAATACCAAATATGAAAGTGAATGAAAAACAAGGGGGCCTTGAAAAGAAATTAAAAAAATCCAATGTTTTTTTGTTTCCTTCCAATTTATAAATAATTTTGTATAATTTGCATTTGGAAGGAAGAATATTATCCCCAAAATAGATGCTGTAATAAGTGTAGACGCTAATTTTATATTTGCGGTTTTCTCAATAACCAATAAGGCAATCATCGAGATTATAATTGTTGAAATACTATATAACCAACTGACCGCTAGAGCAGGTTTGTATGCATATACTGTTCTTTTTCTAATCACCCACAAATTATATGCAGGAGAAACCAAGGAGTAGAAAAACAAGCAAATTAGTATACTTCTTGACATACCTGTTATGGTATAAAAAAAGTCTTCAAAAAAAAATACAATTAGAAAAAAACAAATAGTCAAAATATTTGCAAGACTTTGAGTAGAAGATGTAAAATGTCGGATATTGCCATTAAATGTAAATAATCCCTTTTGGTATGCACCTTGTTGAACCTCCCAAGTAGCAAATATGATAAATAATTGCTGGTATGAGAGAAACACTGACAGCAATCCATATTGAGCTGGTGGAATAATACGAGTGAATATTGGCGCTGTAATAAAACTAACACTCTTCAACAGAAAACTGCTTATAGTAAACCAGATGGCAGCCTTTATAGGCAAAGACATAGTATTATATTTTTTTTTAATTATTTTTATCATTCTAGAATTTTGCTTTTTCTCTGTTCATCAATTCTACTAATTTGATCTTTACAATAGACAAACTGAGTCTCAAACTTCTAATTATTATAAAAACCAACATAGCAGGGTAAGATTTTTCAAGACTATTTTTTATATCTGATGAGAAGTCATTTTCATCAAGAAAGATAATACATTCCTTATAGTAAGTCATGAAAATTGAAACCATCTTAATAGTAGTTATGAATTTTCGATCAATTCCATAATGAGTTGTCTCATATTTACTAATCATGTTTGATTTGTAACTCAATAAACAAAGATGAAAATATCTTATAACGTAATTTACGAGAGTATATTCTTCATTCTTTGTTAGGGAATAGTCATTGACTTTAAAAATATGAGTCAATGTATCTTTCATCAACAGTATTGACATTTCAGGATAGAAATATAATGTTTTACCGATCATAGTACCTGCAATATTCTTAGATTTAAATTCTTGAGGACGCTCATCCCAACATCCTATGTTATAGATTGCAGATTTTTCATATTTAAATAAATCTCGCATAAGAAAACTTAATGGATACATATCCTTAAGATAAGAAAAATAATTTTCCTTTTCTAAATACTCCCGCATCAAATCGGAATTGAATACCATTCCAGTAGGATGATGAGTGCAATTATGATGAATCAACGAGTCATAACCTTTTTTAAATATTTGTAGGTCTCCTTGATTTTCTTCTTTCCTACGCGTTGTAAAAATAAAGGAGTATTCTGATGTTCTTAAAATATCAATAAGATCATCTAATTTATTCGCATAAATCAAGTCCCTATCATTACAATAAAACGCATATTTGCCATTAGCGTTAAATATGCTCTGCACCATGTTGTTAAATGCAGGTATAGCAACTTGATTTTTACAAATACGCAATCGTCGATCATCAATAGTTGCTAAGGCTTCAATAGTCCCATCAGTTGAGACATTATCCGTTACAACGACTTCAATATCTTCACACCTATTCGATAAGATTGATTTTACTAAATCAACTACTTCTTTTTTCCTGTTATATGTTGGTATACAAATACTTAATTTCAATGCTTTCATTAACCTCTAATTCCCTAAATTGTTTCTCACTCACTACGAGGGAAATTTCTGTTTGAATCAGCACCATCACTACAGTAGTCCTGTAAAACTATTCTACCGCGCACATAAAGGAAACGAACGAAATGTCTTCCCCTTCGCGCCACCTGCTTTCACAGGATTCATCACTACTATGAGAAGATCCGACTACTTGCATCGACCATTTGGGCTTGGCACCAAAGCCTTGTGCCAATGGCTTCCGCCCTTAGGCGGCAGGATGCAAGTCCTCCCAGGTACACCATACATACCTCACACACTCGCCATGCTCTCCGACCCCGATGGAATCTCCCAGCCCTCACCTCTAGCGGACTGTTCTTGCTGCCTACTATTGTTTTGAAAATATTGGCTTCCATTCTTTTCTGTAACGAGGCTCAATCACTTCAGGTTTCCTTTACGGCTCTTGTGCTTTCCTACCTACGCTTACACCTAACCTCACGGCTTCGGTTCCAAGGCTGGATACTGACTGCTGGCTAGGCTTTGTCAGGCCGGGAGTTTCACCCTGCTATATATATGATGCCGAACTGGTGCACTAAGAAAATTAAAAAAATCAAGTGACAATATATAGTTATTATTGCATTATTGCGGGCTACTATTTCAATTCAATTGAAATGCTATCACCTGTATAAGTGACAATATATTCTGGAATATCCAAATTTACACGCAAGGGATAT
>JAENWH010000292.1 GCA_016650135.1 Peptostreptococcaceae bacterium | reverse complement strand
ACCTGTAGGCTTTGGGATGCTGTTACGAACGAAAAAATGGATAAGGACAGATTCAGAAGAGATCTTGGCAATGTGGAAGAGACATACCAGGAAGTACTTTCAAGAGTTCAGAAAAAGGGGTAAATGATGGATAATAAACTAACCTATAAGGATGCTGGAGTGGATACAAAAGAAGGGGAAAGAGCCGTTCTGCTGATGAAGGAGCATGTTAAAAAAACCTTCAACAAGAATGTTCTGACTGGGCTTGGAAGCTTCGGAAGTCTTTTTAATCTAGACCTTGAAGGAATAACAGAGCCTGTGCTTGTATCAGGGACAGATGGTGTTGGCACAAAGCTGAAAATAGCCTTTTTAACAGATATCCATGACACGGTTGGGCAGGATTGTGTTGCCATGTGTGTGAATGATATTCTTTGCCAAGGCGCAAAACCGCTGTTTTTTCTTGATTATATAGCAACAGGGAAAGTGAAGGCTGAAAAAGTGGCAGATATAGTAAAAGGCATTGCAGACGGCTGTGTGCTTGCTGAATGTGCCCTGGTTGGTGGAGAAACGGCTGAGATGCCTGGGTTTTACCAGGATGGAGAATATGACATGGCAGGTTTTGCAGTTGGAATAGTTGATAAGAAGAAGATTATTGACGGCTCCAAAATTGCAAAAGATGATGTGATTATTGGTATCCCTTCAAGTGGAATCCATAGCAATGGTTATTCCCTGGTCCGAAAACTGTTTTTTGAGACATTGAATATGAAGGTGTCCGATAAGGTGGACCAACTGGGAATGTCTCTTGGCGAAGCGTTAATCACACCGACAAAAATATATACGAAGGTTTGCAATTCGGTATTGAGTAAAAGCCAGGTTAATGGTATTGTCCACATAACCGGGGGAGGATTTTTCGAAAATATCCCCAGGATAATTCCGGAAGGACTTGGGGTTGAAATCAAGTTGGGAAGCTGGGAAGCCCCGCCAGTATTTGAATATATTAAAAGCGTAGGGAATATCGAAACAAGTGAAATGTTCGCGACCTTTAATATGGGAATTGGCATGATGATGATTGTGAATAAGGCGGATGTTGAAGACGTTAAGAAACAGATTAAGGCGGCAGGTGAAAATGCTTTTGAAGTAGGAAGAATAACAGAGGGCAAAGGTGTAACTCTATGTTAAGGATTTCAGTGATGGTTTCTGGCGGCGGCTCAAATCTTCAGGCATTAATAGATGCCATAGACTACGGCCAGATAAAAGATGCTGAAATAGTGCAGGTGATTTCCAGCAGTCCATCGGCTTTTGCTTTAGAAAGAGCAGAAAAACATAATATTAAAGTGCTGGTCATTGGTAAAAAAGAGTTTCCCAATGAAGAGGAACGGAATATCGCTATACTGAAAGCTTTGAAAAAAGAGGGAACTGATCTTGTAGTCCTTGCCGGTTACATGAACATAATGGCACCTGAACTGGTTAAAGAATACAAGGGAAAAATAATTAATATACACCCTTCTTTAATTCCAAAATTTTGCGGTGAAGGATTCTATGGGTTAAAAGTCCATGAAGCTGTGATTAAAGCTGGTGAAAAAGAAAGTGGGGCTACCGTTCATTACGTTGACGAAGGAATTGATACGGGAGAGATTATAATTCAAGAAAAAGTGCCAGTCAAGCCAGGAGATAATCCTGCAACTTTGGCAGCAAGAGTTCTTGAAATTGAACATAAGATATTACCGAAAGCTATACTGATATGGCAAGTAAAAGGAGAAGAGTAATGGGTGGTTTGTTTGGGATTGTGTCAAAAAATGATTGTATAATGGATTTGTTCTTTGGAACGGATTACCATTCTCATTTAGGAACAAAACGTGGAGGCCTGTGTGTTTACGGAAAAAATGGCTTTGAAAGGGCTATTCACAGTATAGAAAACTCGCCTTTTAGAACAAAATTTGAAAAGGAAATACTTATTATGGAAGGGGATTCAGGTATTGGCTGTATCAGTGATGGCGAACCTCAACCTTTGACTGTGTTCAGCAGACAAGGAGATTATTCTATCGGAACAGTCGGAAGAATAAATAATAAGCAGGAACTTGTTGATGAATTAATAGGAAAAGGCTGCCATCAGTTTATGACGATGAGCAGTGGCGTGATTAACAATACGGAGCTTGTGGCTGCCCTGATTTCAACAAAGAGTACAATTGTAGAAGGAATAAAATATGCTCAGGATAAAATTGAAGGTTCTGTCACTCTGTTGATCCTTACAAAAGAAGGCATTTATGCTGCCAGAGATAAATTCGGGAGAACTCCTTTAATAATAGGAAAGAAAAAAGGAGCCTACTGCGTGGCGTCTGAATCTTTTGCGTTTATTAATATTGGTTATAAAACGGCTAAAGAACTTGGGCCTTCTGAAATAGTACTGATTACACCAGAAACGATGGTTACTGTAGGAAAACCCGCAGAATCAATGAAAATATGCACGTTTTTATGGACATATTATGGGTATCCGACATCAACATATGAAGGCTTAAATGTAGAACAAATGAGATATCGCAGCGGAGCAAGCATTGCGAAGAAAGATAAGGATCTGAAAGTAGATTATGTTTCGGGAGTGCCTGATAGTGGAACCGCGCATGCTCTTGGTTATGCGAACGAATCTGGAATCCCGTATGCGAGACCGCTTATTAAATATACACCTACATGGCCAAGAAGCTTCATGCCTCAGAATCAAAAGGCAAGAGATTTAATCGCTAAAATGAAGCTGATTCCAGTACATGAAATAATAAAAGACAAAAAATTTGTATTGATAGATGATTCAATTGTAAGAGGAACTCAGCTATCTGATACAGTAAAATATCTTTGTGAAAATGGAGCGAAAGAAATTCATGTAAGACCGGCATGCCCTCCAATCATGTTCGGTTGTAAGTATCTTAATTTTTCAAGAAGTGTCAGCGAGATGGATTTGATTACACGAAGAGTGATTTTTCAACTTGAAGGCGGAAACCCAAGCGATGAAGTACTGGCAGAATATGTGGACAGTAAAAGCGAAAAATATGCGGACATGATCGAAAGGATAAGGCAATTGCTTCATTTCGACAGCTTAAGATATCATGACCTTCAGGAAACACTGGACTCTGTGGGTTTGGACAAATGTAACCTGTGTACCTATTGTTGGGACGGAAAGGAATAACGATGAGAGCATTAATTAGTGTTTCTGATAAGAATGGAATAATAGACTTTGCAAAAGAACTTAAGAAATTAGGAATAGAGATTATTTCCACGGGAGGAACTCATAAAACTCTCGAGGAAAATGGCGTGAAGGTGACGGGTGTTTCTGATGTGACAGGCTTCCCTGAATGCCTGGATGGCAGAGTCAAAACCCTTCATCCGGCTGTTCATGGTGGGATTCTTGCCAGAAGAGATAAAGAAGAGCATATGAAACAAATAAAGGATTTAGGCATCGAAACGATTGATATAGTGGTAATT
>JAENWH010000237.1 GCA_016650135.1 Peptostreptococcaceae bacterium | reverse complement strand
TTGGCTGTGTCACATTAGATAGTTGATTTTGCGCAAAATTTTTCATTTCCCTACTTCAGTATCTTCAACCGTTTCTAATTTAAGCAACTCGAGTAATGGTGTAAACGGCAATTAATTTTCCCTACATACCGTTTTGTCTTTGGTACCCAGGTCAGAGTCTGACCTGGGTTTTTCATACCCTTTACTTTATCCCCATCTGTTGGAGCAGGGTTCTGTGTATTTCCGAATTAATTCATTATTAATGGCAAATTTTTAATATCTTTTCTCATATATCAACCATATAATGTGGCACAGACTAAAATTAATGATTCATTACCATTAAAATTCTCCACCTTGTTCAAAATGGTTTATTGGTATTACCTTATTAAAATATCCTTTCAATTCATATTGTGGTCTATTGATGTCCATACTTTCATTTTCTTTATAGTTTTCTAATGGGATAAAAACAAATAATGTAACTTCTTCATTGGGTTTAATATCTAGTTTATTACCTATTGCCTCAACTTTACAATTGTTCATGCGTAGGCCATTACCAATTATTATTGGATAACTAATATATACTGAATTCTGCTTGATATTATAAATACTGGTATTCTTTAAAGTTAATGTATATCCAGTCCCTGTTGGCATAGACTGTTTATCTGCTATTTTAATGCTTGCTATATTTGAAATTTTCGATGCATCAACCGCATTATCCTTATTATCTATGTTTTTTCCAACTGCAAATCCTCCTAAGGAGAACAGAACAGCAAATGCAATAATGCCTAAAATAACAGTAACCTTATTTCTATTCATATTTAACTCCTTTTGTGACTTTCATCATTGATTCATGATATACGGAAGATTTGGGCCACCAAAAATCATTGCTGCTATTAATAAAAGTCTAAAAGCTTGCCAATAGGTTATTTCGTTAAAATTGAAGACTTGTGGCATAGTAATATTCCAAAGCCACCGAAAAATCCAAACGGCAAAGAAAAACATACAAATACCCAAAGCAATTATTATTATTGGAACAATCATAGCCAAAATATATCACATCCTTTCTTATAATTTCCAGTTCGCTAACGTGACAACTAATTACTATTGTATCACAAGATATGATGTTAATGGCTATTTCCTGAGTTTATCCTTTTTATGCTCTCAAGGATTATCCCGAATCAAAAACCAGATAAAATGCTTTTATCAATACCCTTGATCATCAATAAGCCATGGAGATGAATTGTCATCACGTATAAGAATCATACTCCAGTTGTTATAATCTCCTTCATCAAATGAACCCGAAACACCCTCCGGATACTTTACATTAAAATTAACCTTAAATACAATAACATTCTCTATCTTTGTGACATTATTGCTTCCTCTACCTTTTTTTACATATGATTCTCTAAAGGAGTCATTCACGTTGTAGTCTATAGACAATAATTCACGGGTTTCCCCTTCGTATAATACCACATTTGATTGATTATAAATTGGTGTTAAGGTTTTTAAAATAGCCTTATCATCTTTTGCTTCAATGGCGCGGAAATATTCCTCCACAACCTCACGGGCTGCCGCAACCTTGGCATCGGTAAATTCTATATCACTCAGGTCACTCTCATTAACCACGATCCATATCGTTGCCTGTATTTTGGCACCACTCTCGTCAGTTAACATTGGCTGAATTAAATTGACAGTTACTTCGCCGTCATTCCAAGCAAATGCAATCTTCGCTTTTTTCTTGTTTGTATCTTGGTAAATAACCTCTGCCTCTGCCCCTGCAAGGTTTAGTTGGTCTATGGCTGCAGTTACAGGATTTTCAAGAATATCTTTCCTCCCCAAATTATTATTCGCATCATCATCTGCTTGAAACTGATAAGCAGCAGCAAACTCTGTAAAGTTAGGAAATCCAAATTTGTAAGCTTCGTCAAAGTCCGTCTTAGACTCAATCTTATCAAAATGCTTCCAACTATCACCTGTCGCCTTATATTTACCTTCTATTTTCTTAATTGTAACGGTTTCTTTAGCTGTATAAACAGTTGGGCTAGATGTTCTGAAATAGTAATATATCTCAATTGTAGACGAATCCAGAATGTCTATCACGTAATCTTTATTCCAAGGCCATGGGCTGGACATACCCATCCAATACTCCCCATTTTCCGCCACTCCACCAATTGTTAAATAAAACTCCTCATTTTCACACAATTCATAAATGGTCTTTGCATCTCTTTGTGAAAATGCATCAGCCCATTTCGTGGCGAATGCACCGATCTCTGTTTTTTCTTCATTACTCAAATCCTTTATATTATTAGGCGCTGTTGTAAAGGTACACCCCACTGACAGTGCCACAACAAGCACTACTGCAGCCAAGGTTGTAGCCTTCATTTTCTTATTCTTTGCTATCATGGCGACTCTCTCCTTTATCCCACCTGCACTGCCATGCATAGTGGTAGCCAGGCATAAAACATTCTTTTTCTGATCTCTCTGGCTTATTAAATCCACTAAAATCTTCCCATAGGCCAGTCTCTCTTCTTTACCTACTTCCTTTATTACTCCGTAATCGCAGGCCAGTTCACAGTCTCTTTTAGACATAATTGCAGCTACCCACACCAAAGGATTAAACCAATAAAATGCCAAAAGTCCGCCTCTGACTATAGACCATCTCAAATCGTGGTGTCTGTAATGACACAACTCGTGAGCGATCGCATAACGCAGCTTTTCCTTATCTGCTGCCACCTCAGAAGTTACATATATGGCCTCATCTCCTTTGTATCCCATAAGACAAGGCGAATCCAACTCATCTACCACATACACGGAAAGTAATTTGATCTTTTCACCAACTACATCACTACACGTTATACTCTTTCCTTCGCAATCAAACCTTCTCTTGTTATCTGCTCTGACAGATATCAGAAATCTTCTGCTTTCAAAAAGCTTTTTACCAAACCTGCGATTTACAAGAATAATCCATAACCCCAAAGCGATAGTCCCTACTGCCCAGACAATCATAATCACAAGCTGCCAATCTATGGTTGCTGCTGCTGAAATTCCATCACCGCTGGTCACAACACCTGTTCTCACATTATCCATAATGAGCACAGCGTTGTCAATTGTTCCTGCCTCTGCGTTGCCCACAATGACTTGATCTACCGCAGAAGCTCCTCTTATTGTTTCTGCAGCATTGCTGGCTATGTTCATTACGCTTAATGCGCTTTCTATTGGATTTAAATTCAACCAACTAAAGGCCACTAGTCGAAGCGCCACAAGACTCCAAAGACTGTACTGCACCATAGGATTGATTTTACCCCTAACCACAAATCGAATGGTAAGTATAATCAATATCAGTACTGACGAGGATATGATTGTATTAATCATTTTGCTTCCTCCTCTGCCCTTTTTAAAATGGCATACAGTTCGTCGATTTCTTCCTTTGATAAACTATTCTTCTTAACCATAGTGTTGACCATCAGCCCTAAGCTTCCTGAATAGACTTTGTCTAGAAAGCTTTCTGTCTCACCCAGCACCGTTTCAGTTCGCTCAACTGCTGGATAATATTGCTTCGCTCTGATTCCTTCCTCGTATCTTACCGCTCCCTTTGATTCCATACGTCCAAGCATAGTAATAATGGTATGCTTGCTCCAGCCCGTGGATTCATTCAGAGCAGCCGTAAGCCTGGTAATAGTATTGGGAGCGGCCTCCCATAGCACATTCATGATGTTCCACTCACCGTCAGACAAATTGACTCGTTTCATATATGTAATCCCCCCTTACAAAAGTAAACAACTGTATACCTAACAATAGCACGTCGGTACACAGTTGTCAACCTATTATTTATTTATTTATTTATTTATTAATTGATTGATTGATCACTGCAAAAGGTTCTTAAATGAAATGTTACGAACAAATGAAGACTAGTTCTCAGGAATAACTCCGAGAGGATCTGCTGATTTGATTTTAATTAGTTTGGAAAATCGTGCATGTAATTTTCTCTGCTCAATAATGGCTTTTCTCATACAGCGTATAATCGTTGTATCTTACGATAATACCGTTTTTACCGCCTCCATATACAGTAGCGTTTTTTATATATCTATTTGCTTGATTATTTTGTTCAGG
>JAENWH010000203.1 GCA_016650135.1 Peptostreptococcaceae bacterium | reverse complement strand
AGATTTTATCACTTTCCTGTTGACTAAGTACAAAAGTCAGCAGCTTACAAAAATCGAAACTCAGTCTATTCTTCTTCAGCTAAAAACATTACCCGCAAGCGACCTTTACGAAACCAACAAAACCATCATGCGCTGGCTGTCCGATGGTTTATCCTGAAACGGGAGAACCAGCCAAAAAGACATTCATATTGAATTGATTGACTACAAAGGCCTGGAAGCACAAAAAGTAAGTAATGAATTAGATTATTTAATGGCGGAAACGTCAGAGAAATACCAAAAGGATTACAACATTTATAAGTTTGTCAATCAGCTCGAAATTAACGGTTCGCAAAAAAGGATTCCTGATGGCATTATCTACATCAACGGATTGCCTTTGGTGGTCTTTGAATTTAAATCGGCCATTAGGGAAGAATCTACCATACACGATGCATTTACCCAATTAACCGTGCGTTATCGCCGCGATATCCCCGACCTGTTTAAATACAATGTTTTCTGCATTATTTCTGATGGTGTCAATAACAAAGCTGGTTCCTTTTTTGCGCCCTATGGGTTTGTTACGAAATAAAGTGACGGGAATGGACGATGTTATTTTGCGTGTTCTCGAGGCGCAAAAGTTGAGAATAGCCACCGTTTATTTAAAATTTTTGCAACGAAGAAAAAGCGTAAAAGAACAAGCCGAAGCCGTTAGATTATTTCGTTACAATCCCTATGAGTTTTTCTATGGCTGGCGTAGTATTGCCGGCCTGGCTCAGGACGTAGACGGAATCGACAGCTAGTACATCATGGTGGAAGGAATGTTGAATAAAAACCGGTTGAGAGACATCATCCGAAATTTCATCTTCATGCCTGATTCATCCAGGAAAGATGTAAAAATAGTCTGCCGGTATCCGCAATATTATGCCGCCAATCGTTTATACGACAGCATAAAGCAGGCACAAAGGCCTGACGGCGATGGCAAAGGGGGAACTTATTTTGGGGCAACAGGCAGCGTAAAAGCTATACCATGTTGTTCCTTTCCCGTTTACTCATGAAAAGCAAGCACTTTGAAAGTCCCACCATAGTACTGATTACAGACCGGACTGATTTAGACGACCAGCTGTCGGGCATCTTTGGCGAAGCCAAAAGGTACATCGGGGATAATAACATCATTAGTGTTGAGAGTCGTGCCCATCTGCGCGAACTCCTGCAAGGACATCGCAGCGGAGGGGTATTCCTGACCACAATTCATAAGTTTACGGAAGATACACGGTTGCTTACCAAACGGAACAATGTAATCTGCATATCCGATGAAGTCCATCCATCAACACAATCTAATACAGACCATTTTCCGGGTTAACCGAAAATTTGAAGGCAAAAACAAAGGCCTGGTAGTCGATTATATCGGAATAAAAAAGCAAATGAATCTGGCCCTTGCCAAATACAATAAATGGTTTCTTTGCAAAGTAAGCATCAGCAACAATATAGGATGACAAACTAGCCAGTGTACCTTTACGTTCGTACAAAATATTGCCGTACCAACCCAGTAAGTTGGCCTCTTTATAGGGATCACATTCGCTTTCCGGGGTCTGAATGACTTCAAGGTGAAACGTGATGTTGTTGTCCACATCGACAGCAGCTATCCCGCCAATCTCAAGTCCCCATTTGGAGGTTTGGGCACAACCCAACCAATACCGGCCAAGCCCAGTTGTCTTTTTTCCGGATTTTCTGATATAGCTTGGAGCTAAGGCTATCACATACCGGTCACTACCATATGAAATGGCCAGTTCCTTGTTAAACTCCATAAAGTCAAACGGTTTTTCAAACTGTTGTCTGTATAGTTGTTCGCCAAATTGTCCATATCTTTCGAGCTGGGAAAAGTTGATCCGTCCTTTAATGCTTAAGAAAAGCATGAAGATCTCGGTCAAAAAATCCTTCCTCCACTTGTTTATATCTGTGTTTTTAGCTAACATGTTTTATATAAGCTGTTTGTAAAATCCTTACCCCTTGAGAATCATACTTGAAATGGATCTGGTAAATTCTATTAAAGTGCTGCTTATCAGTGGTTACGTTAAAATAAAATCAAGTTGATTTGTTGATTTTCAATTATTTACATGAACTTTTAACGAGGTATTGTTATGAAAGTAATAATCAAAATCATTTATTTCAAAAGTACCAACATTACTATTTATTAATCTGGTGGATGGAGTCAGAAGTTCTGAAGTTTCTCAAAAATAAAAAAGTAAGGTAATTTCCATATTAAAAAGTTCTCGGGAAAATGGGGCACTTCAAAAATTACTGAAGTACCCCATTGGGTTTACTTGCTAGATTTAGTTGATTAATATCCTGGGTTTTGTTGTAAAGAAGGGTTTACATTGATAGCTGTTTGTGGTATCGGGAATAACTCGTGATTTACATCAGTTTCCAATTTCCATCCGGGAATCGCATTCCGGAAGGTTCCAAAACGAATCTGGTCCTGTCGGCCCATACCTTCCCAGGCAAACTCAAAACGGCGTTCCTGATATATATCATCGAGAGTTACCGTAGATTTTAGTTCTGAAGCATCATCAAATGCCCGGCTACGAATTTTATTGACTAAAATAGTGGCTTCATCGTTCTCTTTATTCATCCGGACTAATGCTTCTGCTTTCATCAGGTACACGTCTGCCAAACGAAAAATTGCAAAGTCATTTTCCACGCCCCCGCTTATCCCTTTATCAAATTCCCATTTGAAACAGCGGGCTCCGTCTTCCTGTTCAACATACCCCCAGCCATCAGCATCAATATTGTATTTCATCGTAACGTCTTCAGTGTGGATCAGCGGACGTCCATGAGCTGTTATTAGAGTATCGCCGGTAGCAGGATTAATCATTGCCCCAAGTAAAAAGGACCACCCTTTTCGTTTATCTTTCGGATCAAAAGACTTAACATATGCTGGCATCGAACAAATACCATTATCTGCACCAATATTAAGTCCTAAGGCAATTGGGTCAAGGTAATGTAACGTTCTGCCTGCAATGTAACTGCCGTCGCTGATGCTAAATATTGCCGGAAAAATAATTTCCCTGGATGTTTCATTATGGACCTGAAAATTAACTTTCCATTCAGGTTCTAAAACATAACTAAGACTCATCACAGAATCGCATGCATCGGCACATTCCTGCCATTTTGCACCGCCATCGGGATTCCAGACTTCGGCATTCAGGTACATTTTGGCCAGCAAGGTGAAAACCACCCCTTTGGTAATTTTTCCGTAACTGTCAGAAGTTACATCACTGCGAACGCTATCTTTTATTGCATTCAGCTCCGACAAAACAAACTCATAAACCTCTTTTCTCGAGTTGGTCACAGGTTTCGATGTATCCGTAAAATCAGTTACAATTGGCACATTTCCCCAGTTGTCAATCAGCATATAATACCAGAATGCGCGAACTCCCCGTATATCTGCAAGAAACTGATCCTTGTTTTCAATATTGGCCGTACTGTTTTCAATGGTATAATAAATCTGGTTACACGTTGATATGGCATTCATACAATTATTATAGCCATTGGTAATAGCCGCATCACTGGGTGTCCATGTTTGTTCACGCATCCTTTTATACTGACCTCCATCCCACCAGTCTCCACCTTTCTTCGTTGGCGTTATCGACATATCTGAAGTACATTCTAAAAGTGCCCACAAGTCTCCTGCGAAAGTATTTTTTAGTGTACTATAGATTGGAGCAATAAGCGAGTTAATTTGTTTCGTTGTGGTTCCATATTCATCAATAGGCAATTTGTCATATACTTTTTCATTCAGATTCGTACAACCGATAAATATCAGGATGAATAAGACAATTATTCCGGTGGTATATTTATTAAACTTCTTCATATTAAACTTCTTCATAGCTAAAATTTTTAGGTTAAAAACTTAGATTAACTCCCATTGACACGGTTCTGGCTTTAGGGTAATAGTCACGGCCTTCCAACCCCGGGGCAAGTCCGGACATGTCCACTTCCGGATCCAGTCCGGTGTAGTTGGTAATCGTAAATAAATTTTGCCCGGTCAGATAAACCCTTAACTTATGAATTCCCCACCAGTTTTTAGTATCAAAATTATAGGCTATACTGGCATTATCCATCCTAAGGAACGAGCCTTTTTCAATATAGTAACTGCAATATTTGGGATTGTCGGTAAAATTACTGGTCACAGCTTCATGCAACACATTGGCTCCCGGAAGCCATTGAGTGGTAGCATATGACATTTTCGAGAAATTCAATACATCATTCCCGTGAACTCCGCGCAGGAAGAATGAAAATTCAAATTTCTTCCACGTAACTGAGCTGTAAATGCCATAGGTCAGATCGGGCTGGGCACAACCAATATCCGTTTTATCTTCTTCCGTCAAACCCGGTTCCCCATCAATCATATCATCCATTATATATTTTCCATTGGCATCCAGTCCATTAGATTTCCACCCATAAAAAGTCCCCACGGGTTTCCCCTCTTCCACAATAGAGGTAGTACTCGATCCTCCGCGAATAAATGCATCT
>JAENWH010000436.1 GCA_016650135.1 Peptostreptococcaceae bacterium | reverse complement strand
ATTTACCCCATTGATAAATTTCCACGAAAACCATAATCCAAGGTGCCAAGGATGATCGGGAGGGCTAACACAGGTAAGCGTTGAATTCTTTATCGCAACAGGATGGAAATAGGGCTTGCCAAAACGGTTATTGAAATTATATTGCCATATTATATCCGAACTGTTCATCAAACTTAAAGTTGTATCGGATTGATTCCACCTGAAATTATTGCCTTCGGAAGTTAATATTTCTTTTAAATCGGGTGGAGGTTCTATTGTAACTTTCCTATGGGCAGTCCATTGCGTAGCTCTCAGAATGATCGTTTGTAAGCCCGTATTTAAAAGTGCCCGCTCATTATGCCCCAGTGTCGTAAAGAAACTGCGCCCCTTCCCAAATTGGCTCACAAATATGGTTGGCTCACTGATCAAATGACCATCTTTTTCGTCGTTTGCTGTAACAGAGGCAAGAGCAATGGAGCCCGGATAGACGTCGGTTTTTTCCCAGATTTCATCTACTATGTAGAAATCTCTAATCCCTTTTGTTATGGGATGTGCTTGGTCAAATCCAAATATCTTCCCTTTCGTCGGTTTTCCATGATGTGTTTCTTTTCCCCATCTGCCTATTCCTATCTGATGATATTCATTCCAACTATAAAATGAAGAAGCTCCAGCATGAATAAATACTGCTCCTCCTCCCTCTTTGACAAATCTCATAAAATCATTTTCCCACTCCTTTGTCATACGAAATTCATTGTCAGGCCAAGAATTCCAGTTGCTAACCACAACATCGTACTTTTTTAATTCTTTATAAGTCAGTGTTTCGGGCATTTCTGTAATGTTTATTCTGAAGAGTCTCGAATCATTGTACATCTTTACAAGTACTGGAGTTGTTTTTTGCCACTCATGGTTGTTCTTTCCGCTGAGGATTAATACTTTAATCAAATCGTCATTTTTGCGATTCACAAAACCGCATATTATTGCGAAAACGAATGAACCGATAATAATCCTTCGGATAAAAAGGCTAATTCTATTCATATTATGAGTTTAAATTTATAATAATTTGGAGAGATATTCAAAACTTCGGACAGCCTGGTCTATGGTTCCGCATTCTACTGAAAAAACGATATTCTTCCCGGTCGATTTGACAATGTCGATAACACGTTTCCAATCAACCACACCGTCTCCACAAGCACATCCAACAGCAGTCCCGGTAACTTTTCCACGCTCGGCATTACTTTGTTTTAAACTGATATCTTTTGCATGTAAATGCACTAAGCGGTTTTTAACTCTCTCGAGCCATTCGTAGACATCGGAGCCGCCGGCGAGGTAACTATTACCTGTATCAAAATTTATCCCGATTGAAGGAGATTTAACCAAATTATAAATACTATCCAGCCCATCGGGGGTTTTGCTATATTGTGAATGAGGTTCAAGGCCAATCATCACTTTGTGGCGTTCTGCAACTCTGGCTATTTCGGTAAGCGAGTATTTCATTAGGCAATAGTCCATTTCTTTGGTCGTCCATTCTGGTTTAGGCCCTTCATCTGTATTAACCACAGTTACACCCATCTCAGCAGCAAAGCGAACAGCCATTTTTAAATATTCCACACTAATTTCGGGCTTACACAAAGGCGAATGAGATGATAAAGCTGACATTTTTATTTTGTTTGTATCACATATTTCTTTGACCCAAAGTGGGTCATTATACATGGAAACAGAGTGAAAATATCCTGCTTCACTAAGCAATTCCCTGCCCAAATGAACCATTGGCTCGCAATATTCATAACCGATTTCAGCTGCCTTTTTTACACCGTCTGTAAACGACATATCAGCGGATCGTACAAATTCCATATTGATTCCTAATTTTATCATATTATTTTGTTTTTTAGATTTAAACGACAGAATAGCTGGAGCCATCATTAGTACGGACGTACTAACAGTTGCAGTTGAAATGAATTTTCTTCTTGTAAATTTTTCTGATTTCATTATTTCATTACTTTTTTCTAAAATTTTAAAATAAAGCTGTCAAGTTTCACGATGTTGTTTATGATAACTTGTGTTGATAGTTTTGGCTGTATTTAATTTAATGATTGGTCTATTTATTTTTTATATTCATAAAAAAGAGTATGTGCTCACCACTCCCTGATTCCAGCTCTGAGCCTTGAATTTTTCAATTTGGGGGCATCGATAAGTTCTTGCTGAGTGGT
>JAENWH010000261.1 GCA_016650135.1 Peptostreptococcaceae bacterium | reverse complement strand
GGGTATTCCGCTAAACAGGTCTCCCTGAGTGTTTTTATCTGATTTTTTAAACATTCTATATATTACTATCGTTTACGAATCAAAGATAATGAAAAAATCACATGTAACCTATTGATTAATATATTAATATTGCATATTTTTAGAACAAACATTTTAACAAAAAATTATATATATTTGCTTATCGGACTTTTCGGAGTGGGCTCACCATTGGAATTTAAAAATAAAGTTTTATCTTTGAAAATTATTAACAAAAGTTATCATAAACAACCTTGTGAAACTTGACACTTACTAATTGATTCAGAAACATTTCGCACCATTATTGACATCCAGTTTGTTATTCAAATATTTCGATATTTATTTTGCTGACAATCAGCTATTTATATTATCATGTACTAACAAAACCATCATTTTAAAATACAAATGAATACACCTATGAAAAAAACACTCTTTCCCTTGTTCATGTTGGCAATTACCACGATTAATGCACAGAACAAACCCATTCAGTTAATTCCACAACCGGTTGAAGTAAAGCAAACCGAAGGTTTTTACGAAGTAACAAACTCCACAACAATCACTTACGACAAGCGTGATGCCCAATTTTCAGCTGAAATGCTTGCACAAAAATTGAATACTCCAACCGGATTTACATTGAAAGCCATTCAGGGAAAAACCGGAATGATTCAGCTTCGCATCAACGATAAACCTGACCAGCAGATTGGTAAAGAAGGTTATCTTTTGGAAGTTTCTGCCAAAGGAATTGTTATTACTGCAAATCAAACTGCGGGTCTGTACTACGGTGTTCAAACTTTGCTTCAGCTTTTGCCAAAAGAGATTGAAAGTAAATCCATTACGAAGGCAAGTTGGACAATTCCAAACGTAAAAATAACCGATTATCCACGTTTTGCCTGGCGTGGTATCATGCTCGATGTGAGCCGGAATTTTTTCACGAAAAAAGAAGTTGAAACCTATATTGATCAAATTTCAAGATTAAAATACAATGTGTTGCACTGGCATTTGACTGACGATAACGGTTGGCGAATAGAAATTAAATCTTTGCCAAAACTTACTGAAGTTGGTGCATGGCGGGTTGAACGTTCAGGTCATTTTGGCGAACGGATAGCTCAGAAACCAGGTGAAAAGGCAACTTGTGGCGGTTTTTATACTCAAAACGACATCAAAGAAATAGTCAAATATGCACAGGAACGAAATATTACCATTGTTCCCGAAGTTGACGTACCGGGCCATTGTATGGCTGCAATTGCTTCATATCCGGAATTGTGTTGTACCAAAGACACAAGTATAAAAGTTAATCCGGGAACTAATTTTTCGGAATGGTATAATGACGGAACTTTCAAAATGCTTATTGATAATACGCTAAATCCGTCAGACGAAAAAGTCTATGAGTTTTTAGATAAAGTTTTTACTGAAGTTGCTCAGCTTTTTCCCGGCGAATATATTCATGCCGGAGGCGATGAATGTTACCATGGATATTGGACAGCGGATCCTAACTGTCAAGTTTTAATGAAAAAACTAAATATTACCAAAGGTGAGGAACTGCAAAATTATTTTACCGGAAGGGTCGAAAAAATCATTCAATCGAAAGGGAAAAAGCTTGCTGGCTGGGAAGAAATTATGGGTGGCGGCATTTCAAAAGATGATGTTCTGATGAGTTGGAAAGGTGTGGAAGCCGGAACAGCAGCTGCAAAAAAAGGATACAATGTCGTTATGACACCATCGACTTATGCTTACCTTGACTATTGCCAGGGCGAAAGTACAATAGAACCGTTAATGTATGCCGGATTACGTGTTAGCAAATGTTACAGTTATGAACCAGTACCGGAAGGTGTTGATGCAAAATATATTTTAGGAGGACAGGGTAATTTGTGGACAGAACAAGTTCCCACCTTTCGCTATGCAGAATACATGACCTATCCGCGTGCCTGGGCGCTTTCCGAAGTTTTCTGGTCGCCAAAAGAAGCGAAAAACTGGAATAATTTTGCAAAACGGATGGAAAATCAATTCGAACGCTCTGATGTTGCCGAGGTGAACTATTCGCGTGCTGTTTATGATGCTGTTATTAATACAAGTTTAAAAGACGGCAGGTTAATACTCAAAATGTCATGCGAAGTGCCAGATGTTGACATCTTTTTCACAATTGATGATACGATGCCCGATAATTTCTCAACCAAATACACCGGTCCGGTAGAACTTCCTGAAGGCCCGATAACCTTGCGCGTAATTACCTATCGAAATGGAAAACCAATGGGACATCTGATTATTTTAGACAGAGAAAAACTGACGAAAAGAGCGCAATAAATTAGTTTAACACATGCCCGACACACCTAAAATAATTGTTCCGGAAACAAAGCAGAGGATCCTTTCACTGGATGCTTTGCGTGGTTTTGATATGTTCTGGATTATTGGAGGAGGTTCGCTTATTGAAGGACTTGCCAAATTGTTTCCTTCCGGATAGCTTCAGGCTTTGTCCGATCAAATGGAACATGCAACCTGGACAGGTTTTCATTTCGAAGATCTGATTTTTCCTTTGTTCATGTTTATTTCAGGTGTAACGATTCCAATCGATATTCTTTCAAAACTTGAAAAAGGAGCATCCAAAAAGGAAATGATGCTGAAAATTGCCAAAAGAATGCTTGTTCTGGTTTTATTGGGTATCATTTTCAACGGAACTTTGCGGAATGGATTTGCAAATGCCCGTTATGCAAGTGTCCTGGGACAGATTGGTATATCTTATTTCATGGCTTCAATCATTGTCATTTTTACAAAGAAACTGTAACGAAATAAATTAATCATTTTATATTTTGTTTGGTTTTATTGAATAATTCCATTCTCCATGAAAATCATCTCTTTTTATTTCGATATTGTCCAGTTCTTCATCAGATATTTTAATAGCTTAGAAAAATGGAATCAAAGAAAAGATTTTACAGTACAGTTTTTAAAGACAAGGCTGTTTCTTTAAGTTATCAAAGAGACAATCTAAAAGAACTGGCAGACGAGTTGGGAATAAATGTTCAACGCCTGTACAAGTGGAGGACCTCAATGAAATCGACTCCTTCCAATAGAGCGACCAGCAGTACCAAAGCAAGTTTTAATGGAGATGAAGAAATAAAACGTCTAAAAAAGGAGCTGAAAGATGCCCAACTTGAACTTGAGATATTAAAAAAAGCCGTTAACATTTTTTCCAGGAGCGATGGGAGATCTATCAGTTTATAACAGAGAATAATGAGAGTTATCCGATTGAGAAGATGTGTAAAATATTAAAAGTGAGTAGAAGTAATTATTACAAATGGCTTAAAGGAGGGATTTCAAAACGGAAATATGAAAACCAAGTACTTTCTGTTGAAATATCCAGAATTTTCAAGCTGAGCAAACAAACTTATGGTAGTCCAAGAATAGCAGCGGAGTTGGCAATCCAAGGATTTAAAGCTTCAAGTGTGCGGGTGGCAAAACTCATGCGTATTGCAGGTTTGAGAAGCAAGGTTAAAAAGAAATATCGAATCACAACAGATTCAAATCATAAATATCCGGTAGCTGAAAATCTTCTGAAAAGAGAATTCAATCCCGAGAGAATGAATAAAGTCTGGGTCTCAGATATAACCTATATAAGAACAAAACAAGGATGGCTTTACCTAACCATAATTATGGATTTGTTTGACCGTCAAATAATAGGATGGGCATTAAGTAAAACAATGCATGCCAGCAAAACCGTTATTCCGGCATGGATGATGGCTGTAGCAAGGAGAGGGATAACAGATGAACTTATATT
>JAENWH010000102.1 GCA_016650135.1 Peptostreptococcaceae bacterium | reverse complement strand
CAAACAAGTGTATAGAACACAGTGCCTGCAGGAAAAGATGGAAGCAGGTGAACGTAACGCGGTTGAAAGCAAGTTTGGAAAAAGCAAACGAACTTACGGCCTTGGCCGGATATATGCCAAAATGAAGGAAACAAGTGAAACCAGCATTCATCTAACGTTTATCGTGATGAATCTGGAAAAAAGACTGCGCGTCTTTTTGCTGCCAATTTTAGAAACATGTAAAAACATCATTTTCATGTTCAGGATTATGATAAAAGGGTTGCTGATCAGCGCATAACCGCTTTTGTTCAGCAACCCCTATTTTGTTATTTAGACTAAGACAAAGAATATGTTATTATGTTAAAATTCACTTATTAAGTCACAAAAGTAGTGAAAATAAAAAAGAAATAGCTTAAACAAACAAATAAATACTTAAAATTATGATTGAAAGTTAAATTGGAGCAATGAATATGAATATATATGATATTATCGGGCCTATAATGATTGGCCCATCCAGTTCTCATACTGCAGGAGCCGTAAAAATCGGATATATCGCTAGAAAGCTTATGGCTGAAAATATTGCTGAAGCAGGTATATATCTTTATGGTTCGTTTTTGGCAACTGGAAAAGGGCATGGAACTTCAAAAGCATTAGTAGCAGGATTACTTGGAATGAAACCTGATAATGATGATATTCCAAGTAGTTTTGATATAGCAAAGGAATCGGGAATGCAACTTATTTTTGGAGAGGCAGAAATTAAGGACGGACATCCGAATTCGGTGATGCTAAGTTTGAAAGGTGTCAGTGGTAAGAAGTTAGAATTAATAGGTGAATCTCTTGGTGGGGGTCGAATTAATATAGCCCAGATTGATGGATTGCCAACAAATTTTTCAGGCGAGCATTCAACTTTGGTAATTCGTAATCATGATGAACCAGGCTATATTTCTGAAGTTACTGCAATATTAGCCAATAAATCAATTAACGTTGCAAAAATGGAACTACACCGTGAAAAACGAAGTGGTAACGCTGTAATGGTACTCGAATGTGATCATGACATACCAAAAAAATATGTAGAAAGATTAGAGCGTTTGGAAGGAATTAGTAAAGTGATTTGTCTAAATGTGAAGGGGGGGACTAGCTTATGAGTTTTAAATCTTTGGAAGAAATTATTAAAAAGGCAGAAGATGATAATAAAAAGTTTTGGGAAATTATTATGGAAGATGATATGCAAGAAAGAATGGTTTCAAGAGAGGAAACCTTTGAAAATATGAGATGCATGTATAGAACTATGAAAAAGGCAGACAGTTGTTATGATGCAAAACTGAGTTCGGCTAGCGGAATGGCGGGTGGTGACGGAGAAAAATTCAAACTGTATAAACCTAAATCCGAACGTCTTATCGGGAAATTTTTGCCAAATACTATTGAAAAAGCTATAAAAATGGGAGAATCAAACGCGTGCATGAAACGTATAGTTGCCGCACCTACCGCTGGATCATGTGGAGTAATTCCCTCCATATATATTACTTATGAGGAGCAAAATAAAGTAGACGAAGACAAGATAATTGAAGCTCTATTTGTTTCAGCTGGTATTGGTGAAATTTTAGCAAATAATGCCAGTATTTCTGGTGCTGAGGGTGGATGTCAGGCTGAAATCGGTTCTGCTAGTGCAATGGCAGCTGGAGGGTTAACATATCTGGAAGGTGGAGATAATGAAAGCATTGTTAATGCAGCAGCCATGGCTATTAAAAATATGCTTGGTCTAACATGTGATCCCGTCGCAGGATTGGTAGAAGTGCCTTGTATAAAAAGAAATGTAGCAGGAGCCGTTAATGCAGTTGTGTCTTCTCAAATGGCACTTGCTGGAATTAAAAGTGTTGTTCCGCCTGATCAGGTAATAGATGCCATGAAAAGAATTGGTAAATTGATTCCAACCTGCCTTAAAGAAACAAGCAAAGAAGGGTTAGCAACAACGCCATTTGCAGAGGATATAACTAAGAAGATGAAATGTTAAGTAAAAGCCGGCTGATATATTTAATCAGTCGGCTTTTACTTTATACCCTGAATTCCTCAAGTTTTTAGTGTAGACATACCTTTTATACCCTGCATTCCCGATGTTTTATATCAATGAAATATGTGAACTTCCTTGTCCTTTCAAGCATATTAATATGCTTGCATTAGTATTTTGGATATGTTATACTAAAAAAATAAAAAGGATGGATGATGATTACGGGAGAGTCTACATATTATGTGGCACCGAAGGAAGAAACTGATGTTAAGCCATAATATCAGTGATGATCTCAGGTAAAATGGACCGTAATCGGACATAACTCTGGAAAGCGTAGCACCGAAGGGGCAACTTCAGAAAGCTGAACGAATCTCTCAGGTTAATAACAGAGCAGAAGGCAATAGCTTTCTGCTTTTTTGGTGCGCTAAACAATTTTTAACATGTAAATGGAGGGATTAAGATGGGGAAAATGTTGCTGAGATCTCGAGGGAGGCAGGAAAAGATTGGCAAGGAAATTGTTGAAATAATAAAGAAACAGTTGAATTAGGAGGATTATTATGGCACGATTCAAACCTTTTAAAGGTGTAAGACCCAAGGTTGGGCTGGCAGATAAAGTGGCAACTTTACCATATGATGTTATGAACCGGAAAGAAGCAAAGAAGATGGCAGAAGGAAACGAATATTCTTTCCTTCACATTGCAAGGTCGGAAATCGATTTGGATGATTCGGTCGATCCATATGATGAGATCGTATATAAGACGGCAAGAAAAAATCTTGATTCCATGCTTGAAAGTGGAATCCTTATTCAGGACAAAGAGCCAAAGCTCTATATATACAGGCAAATAATGTGGGGACGGGTCCAGACGGGTATCGTAGGCTGTACCTCCATTGATGACTATCTAAATGATATTATCAGAAAGCATGAGCTTACAAGAGTAGAGAAAGAAATAGACAGGATAAACAATTTTGATTATTGTGATGCGCATACAGAACCTGTTTTGCTGACATACCGTAAAAACGAACAAATAAACAGTACAATAAATAACTGGGTCAAATTTAACAAGCCAGTTTACAATTTCACAACTGATGACGGTATAACGCATATTGTTTGGGACATCAACGATGCTTCTGTAATTAAAACAATTGAAGAAATATTTGAATCAATGGATTATCTCTATATTGCAGATGGACACCATAGATCGGCTTCTTCTGTAAAGGTAGGCCTGAAAAGAAGAGAAGACGCGGGTCATTACAGCGGTTGCGAAGAATTTAATTACTTTTTAGCTGTTGCCTTCCCGGATGAAGACCTTTATATCATGGACTATAACCGTTTAGTCACGGATCTGAACGGTTATACAACGGAACAGTTCTTAACGAAGATACGAGAGAACTTCAGTGCCGAGGAATCAGTTGGACAGTATAAGCCGAAGGAAAAGCACTCATATGGCATGTATCTTGAAGGAAAATGGTATAAACTCACTGCTAAACGGGGGACTTATGATTGCGATAACGTTATTGAAAGGCTTGATGCATCCATACTGCAGAATAATTTGCTTGGCCCGATTTTAGGAATACAAGATCCAAGGACAGATAAAAGAATCGATTTTGTTGGCGGGATAAGGGGGCTTGAGGAACTGAAAAAAAGGGTTGATCAGGACATGAAAGTGGCATTTGCCATGTATCCCACGACTATAGAAGATTTAATTTCAGTTGCTGATGCAGGAATGATAATGCCACCTAAATCAACATGGTTTGAACCTAAACTAAGAAGTGGGTTGTTTGTACATAGGTTTTTCTGAGAAACAACATTATTAATAATTATGGATAAGCGAAGGAGACTTTTATTATGGAAAGAATTTACAATTTTTCGGCGGGACCGTCAATGCTACCAGTAAGTGTGTTAAAAGAGGCGCAAAAGCAAATGCTGAACTACAATAATTCAGGAATGTCGGTAATGGAAATGAGTCACCGTTCAAAGGTTTATGAAGAAATAATCAACGGTGCTGAAAGTGTACTCAGAGATATAATGGCTATACCAGAGAATTACAGTGTCCTTTTCCTGCAAGGTGGGGCATCGAGCCAGTTTGCTATGGTTCCACTAAATCTTTACAGTGAAAACAAAACAGCGGATTATGTAAATACCGGCACATGGGCAATCAAAGCAATCAAAGAAGCAAAACGTTACGGCACAGTGAATGTGGTTGCAACATCCGAAGATACCAACTACAACCGTATACCCGCTCTTGACAAAAGCAAGTTCAATCCTAAAGCGGATTACTTTCACATAACCACAAACAATACAATCGAAGGTACTAGATTTACAGCGATTCCTGACACAGGAGATGTACCAATCGTTGCTGATATGTCCTCAAATATCCTATCTGAGGTATATGATGTATCCGAATTCGGTTTGATATACGCAGGCGCACAAAAGAATATGGGTCCTGCAGGGGTTACTCTGGCGGTAATCAGAAAAGACCTGATTGGCAAAGCCTTGGATATAACGCCTACCATGTTCAATTACAAGACCCATGCGGATGAGAACTCCATGTTCAATACTCCTCCTGCATTCGGTATATACATATGCAAGCTTGTATTTGAATGGGTCAAGGAAATGGGAGGTGTGGCAGCACTTCAAAAGATAAACGAAGAAAAGGCACGTATATTGTATGACTACTTGGACGAATCAAAGATGTTCAGAGGAACAGTAGAAAAAAAAGACCGCTCCTTAATGAATATACCATTCGTATCCCTCAATAAGGAATTGGATGCAAAATTCATAAAGGAAGCAGCTTCCAACGATTTTGTAGAACTTAAGGGGCATCGTCTTGTTGGCGGTATGAGAGCAAGTATATATAATGCAATGCCGACAGAAGGTGTAATTAAACTTGCGAATTTCATGAAGAAGTTCGAAGCAGAGAATTAAATTATATTTAGGGAGGATTACTTAAATGAAAATTATTGAAGATCAGAAATATTCAAATAATCATGAGTGGGTTAAAGTTGAGGGTAAAATGGCTTATATAGGAATCACTGATTATGCACAGCATTCTTTGGGCGATATCGTTTATGTTGAATTACCAGAGATTGGTTCTAAACTAAATAAAGATGAGGCTTTAGGAGTTGTTGAATCTGTAAAAGCAGCTTCCGATATTTTTCTGCCTGTATCAGGGACAATTGTAAAGATTAATGAAGCAATTGTTGACGATCCAGCGCTTTTGAACAAGGATTCGTTTGAAAACTGGATGGTCTATATTGAAATGGACAATCCGGATGAATTGAAGCTGCTTAAGAGTGCAGCAGAATATATAGAGCTTTGCAAAGAATAGGTATAAGCTGGATTACTAAGGAGATTTAAGGAGGTTTAATATATGGAAGTTCTAAAAAGAACAATACTTTATGAAAATCACGTAAAATCAGGTGCAAACCTAGTGGATTTTGGTGGATGGGAAATGCCGGTCAATTATAATTCTGGAATAGTAGAAGAACATATTTACACCAGGAAAAAGACAGGGATATTTGATGTTTCGCACATGGGAAGATTCGTTATATCTGGTAGAGAAGCCGTAAAATTCCTGCAATATGTCCTAACTAATAACGTTTTTGCTCTTGATGTTATGCAGGCACAGTATACCATGATTCCGAATGAAAATGGTGGGGCTGTGGATGACGCTTATCTTTATCGCTTTTATGAAGATGAGTATTTACTTGTTGTTAATGCTTCCAACATAGAAAAGGATTGGGAGTATTTAAACAAAGTAATAGAGAAATTCGATGCAACGATTATAAATAAATCTGAAGAGCTTGCGATGATTGCAGTTCAGGGACCGGATTCGAAGAACGTGCTCAGCAAACTGACCGGCAGCATATATTTTACAGAACCTGTAAAAAATGCTTTGGGTTTTCTCGATTTTAAAGGGAAAGAAGTGCTTGCTGCAAGGACTGGCTATACTGGAGAGCCATTGGGATTTGAACTGTTTATGAAAGCCTCTGATGCGTCAGAAATTTGGGAATGGCTGCTTGAGCATGGCGCTATGGCCATAGGCCTTGGTGCCAGAGACACATTAAGACTGGAAGCCGGACTGCCTCTATATGGTCATGAATTGGGTATTGATATTTACGGCAGCGAAATTCCAATTTTCTCTTGTCCTTTAGCAAAATTTGCCGTCAGCTTCGCAAATGCCAAAGGGGATTATATCGGAAGAAAAGCTTTGGTTAAGCAGTATGAAGGCTTTAAAAAGATAATGGAAAGAGATTTTTCCAATCTGTCAGATTTGCCTAAAATAATAAGGCCAATAGCATTACTTGATAAGGGTGTTGCTAGGGCAGGCTGCAAGGTTTTCAAAGGTGGCAAGGAAGTAGGTTACGTAACTAGTGCTACAATGGTGCCATATTTAAAGACGGAAGGTAATGGTCTCGAAGGCAAAATTACCGATGATAAAGTGATGAGAGCGATAGGCCTTGCCCTTATTGATGGCGACGTAGAGCTGAAAGACAATGTGGAGGTAGAAATCAGAGGGAACAAGGTAAAAGCTGTTATACCACCGTACCATCTGAAAAGTGATGCTCCTCCTTTTGCCAGACCTATTATTTATGGAGTCGAAATAGACCGTAAATTCGATAGTTCAGCAAATTACAAGACGAAAGCTTTGAATCTTTTAGAAAAAAGTTATAGCAACACCCTATGGAGACAGAATGAAACAATTAACCTGATTCCGTCTGAGCAGTCCCATTCTTCTGCGGTAAGATTACTGTCTGTGATGGATCCTTCTTTCCGGTATGCGGAGCACAAAAAAACAAAATCCTTCTATGATTATGATGTTTTTTATTATCAGGGTACGGGATTCATTGATGAAGTGGAGCAGTT
>JAENWH010000164.1 GCA_016650135.1 Peptostreptococcaceae bacterium | reverse complement strand
GGCTGCCTTATAAAGCCTGGAATGATACATCCATTGATCAAGAACTCGAATTGGCCTTTGCATTTTGACAAAATGAGAAACAGAGTCTTCTGTTAAAACTGCCATATCAAAAGTTGTAATCAGTTTATCGATGCCATGATTTATCTCCTGATCCAAATGATAGGGTCTGCCTGCCAGAACAATAGCTTTTTTATTATATTTATTCACGTACCTGATTGCATAAGCACCTTGTTTTTTAATATCATCTTTAAACTTTTTATCTTCTTTTCTTCCTTCTTTGATTGCTTTGCTGATTTCCAGCATACTGATATGAAGATACCTTAAATGAAAATGGAGTTCTTTTGTCAATGCCTGATCATTATCATAAGGCAGGAACGGATGAGAAAATTCAACATCATTTTCTTTGAAAATATCGTCCATATTAGCTGCAATAACTTCAGGATAAGTCGCGACAATTGGGCAATTATAATGATTAGGTGCTGTTTCATCTTCTACCATCTCATAATTTAAGGATGGATAAAATATCCATTTAATACCTTGATTAACTAAAGATTTAATATGCCCATGCACAAGTTTTGCCGGGTAGCAAGCGGTATCAGAAGAAATTGTTTCCATGCCCTTTTCATACATTACCTTTGTAGATTGATCAGATAAAACAACTCTGAAGCCTAGTTTGGTAAAAAAAGTAAACCAAAATGGATAATTCTCATACATATTTAAAATTCTGGGTATGCCAATCGTTCCCCTTTTTGCATATTTTTCGTCTATGGGCTCATATGAAAACAATCTATTGTATTTATATTCGTAAAGGTTTGGAAGTTCATTGCCGGAATGTTCCTTTCCGGAGCCCTTGTCACAGCGATTACCAGTAATAAATTTCTCACCGTGATTAAATGTATTTATTGTAAGAAGACATTTGTTTTCACATTTATTACATCTTGCCGTAGAACTTTTAACTGTAAAAAGGTTCATATCTTTTAATTTAATAATTGAAGATTCAGTTCCATTTACATAATTTTCTCTTGCAATGATAGCTGCACCATACGCCCCCATTATCCCTGCAATATCAGGTCTGATTATTTCTTTTCCAGTTATCTTTTCTATGCTTCTTAAAACCGCATTATTCAGAAAAGTACCGCCTTGAACAACAATTTTGTCGCCTATTTCATCAGAATTTCGCAGTTTAATTACTTTATACAACGCATTTTTTATCACGGAGTAAGAAAGTCCCGCTGAAATATCTCCTAAAGTCGCGCCTTCCTTTTGTGCTTGTTTTACTTTTGAATTCATAAAGACGGTGCACCTGGTCCCCAAGTCAACTGGGGAATTTGCAAATAGGGCTTCCTGACCAAATGCTTCAGAATCCATATTTACAGATTTAGCATATGTCTCAATAAACGAACCGCATCCTGAAGAACAGGCTTCGTTTAACATAATGCTGTATATGGATCCATCCTTGATTTTCATGCATTTCATATCTTGTCCACCAATGTCCAAAATAAAATCCACTCCTGGCAAAAACTCTGCTGCTGCCTTATAATGAGCCATAGTTTCAATTTCGCCAAGATCAATTTTAAATGCAGATTTCAACAATCCTTCTCCATAACCTGTAACTGTTGCATTTCCAATAAAAGCCGTTTCAGGCAATTGAGCATACATCTCTTTCAGCATAGTCAATGTTGCTTCCAGTGGTTTTCCTTCGTTATTTTCATAAAAGGAGTACAAGAGATTTTTTTCATCATCAATTAATGCCGCTTTTGTCGTTGTAGACCCTGCATCAATACCCAAAAAAAGTTTGCCTTTCGCCCTTTTGATATCTTTACGTTTTATTTTATCTTTATCATGTTTTATTTTAAATTCCTGGAATTCAGCATAATCCGCAAAAAGTGGATCTATATATTTTGCTTCCGAAAGCATTGTCGCATCTACACTTTTAATCGTATCAAGGATCTCTGTCAGCGATTGTTTTTTATTTTTTTCGGAAAGGTATGCAGCACCGATCGCTACAAAATATTCAGAATCCTCAGGGAATATAATATTAGCAGGTCCCAGTTCCAATGTTTCAACAAATCTTTTTCTTAGTTCGGATAAAAAAGATAAAGGACCTCCCAAAAAAGCAACATTGCCTTTAATCGTTCGCCCGCAAGCAAGTCCGCTTATTGTTTGATTTACAACAGCCTGAAATATTGAAGCAGAAAGATCTTCTATGCTTGCACCTTCATTAATCAATGGTTGTATGTCAGTTTTTGCAAATACCCCGCACCTGGCGGCAATTGGGTAAATAATCTTATGTGTTTTAGCCGCTTCATTGATCCCTGCTGCATCCATATTTAAAAGAATGGCCATTTGATCAATAAAAGCACCTGTGCCTCCGGCACAGGTACCATTCATTTTTTGTTCAATTGTTGGGCCATAGAAGGTGATCTTTGCATCTTCCCCGCCAAGTTCTATCGCAACCTCTGTTTTTGGTATCAGTAATTCTACGGCTCTGCTGCAGGCTATGACCTCTTGCTCAAATTTAATTTCTAGAATTTTAGATAAAGACAAGCCTCCTGAACCAGTAATAGCTGCATTAACTGAAAGATTTCCCACTTCAGAATACAATTCTTCAACTAGCTGCTGAACTTTGACCAAAATATTAGACATATGTCTTTCATATCTTTTAAAAACAATATTATTCTCATCGTTAAGTAAAACAAGTTTAACTGTCGTTGAACCAATATCAATTCCTAATTTCATATTTTCCTCCATTGTCGGCAAAATTTATTATACCATAAAATAATGAATTCCAAACAAATAATTACTAATTTACATAATCATTTTTGACAGATTTCTTAAAATTAGGTATAATTTATTTTATGAAAAGTAAAATTTCAAAAAAAACCTATATGGCAATATACCGCCTTCTGGATAAAGTCTCACCAATCAGTACAGATTGCGGAGCCCTTTGTGATGCAGCATGCTGTAATTGTGGTGGAGACAGTGCACATTCAGAAGGGCTGGATTTTGATTTAGGTATCTATTTGCTTCCTGGAGAAGAAAAAGTTTTTACTATGAAAGAAGATTGGCTCAAATGGAGCATTGAATATGCAGAAGATTACGATTTCCCATACAGTTGGTTCGGCAAAATTTATTTTGTAAGATGCAAAACCCCACCTGTATGCTTAAGAAAAATGAGACCGCTTCAATGCAGATTTTTTCCACTAACACCACACATTTCAAATGATGGAGTGCTTCATTTAATTATTTCTCCATTAGATTTGCCTTATACATGCCCGCTTATTAATAATCATATCAAATTAGAGGACAAATTTATTAAAGCAAACTTAACTGTATGGAAGAGGCTAATTAATGATCCCTTAATTTATGACCTGATTATAATGGATTCTTCATCAAGGGACTTGATTTCTTTAACATATATTATATAAAGCACAATGCTGCTTGCTATAGTACCAATAAGTTCTGAAGCAGGGAATGCCCACCATATACCATATAATCCAAACATTGAGGAAAATATAAAAGCAAGCGGTATGATCCCCACAAGCTGCCTTGCAAGTGAAACCAAAAGACTATACATTCCGTGTCCCATACCCTGGAAAAATACCGAACAGATGATTCCATAAGCAGCTAAAATAAAACCTATGCTTATTACCCTGAACGCATACACACCAATGGAATACATTTCTGGCGTCGCACTAAACAAATCAAAAATCTTAACAGGCAGCAACTGGAATACCAATATTCCAAAAGTCATAATAGAAATTGCCATCAGTAAGGATATCTTGTAGGCTCTCATGAGTCTTTCTTTGTTTTTTGCGCCATAATTATATCCAATAATTGGCATAATTCCTTGAGTCAGCCCAAACACCGGCATAAATATAAATGCCTGAGTTCTAAAATAAACACCTAAAACGGCAACTGCGGCATCTGAATACCCAATAAGAATTCCATTCAAAGCAAGCAACATAATAGAAGCCAGCGACTGCATAACAATCGCCGGGAATCCAACTGAATAAATATTTTTTATAATTTTAAAGTCTATCTTGAATCCTCTTATCTTAATCTTAATCAGATGTTCACGTCCAAATATATAGAAAGTACCCAATGCTACTCCCACACCCTCGCCAGTCACTGTAGAAATTGCGGCACCTGCCACACCAAGTTGCGGAAAAATACCATGACCAAAAACAAGAAAATAAGCTAATATAATGTGTGTTGTCGCGCCAATTAAATTGGTAACCATAGGTACAATCATATTGCCTTGTGCCTGTAATATTCGGTCGTTATTAATCTGCATCATAATAAATATGGAAAACACAGTGACAATCTGGCAATAAATCGTTGCATTATCAATTACATACTGATTTGTTGTGAACATTTCCGCAAAATTTCTGGAAAAAAAGAATCCCAAAAATGCAAATATCCCTCCACTAATAAAGACCAACCTATAACTTTGACTTGCAACATTGTTTGCCTCTTCATAAAGTTTTTGCCCCAGTCTTCTTGCAATTAAAGAGTTTACACCAATTCCAGTTCCAACACTAATAGCTATTATTAACATATTTATTGGAAAAATGAGGGTTACAGCTGTTAAAGCCGCCTCTGATACGTTTGAAATGAATATCCCGTCAATAACATTATATAATGCCTGTACAAGCATTGAAAATATAGCGGGCAGTGACATCGTAATGATTAATTTACCTATTGGGCTTGTCCCCATTCTTAAAGATTTTGCTTCCATTTCAAATATATACTCCTTCTGTTCAGCATATTCAATTATAAAAACTTTCTGTTCCGCAGACCTAATTATAAAAACCTTCTTTTCAGAAGGTTCAATTTTGATGGATTGAGCAGGCCTGTAAGCCGGGTTCTGTATTTGACAATCATCTATCTAGGCTTGCTGTCGCCAGCAAGCTCATGCGACCTACCTATTGGGCAGTGACGGGCAGCCACCTTTTGCGCCCTATTTGGTCTTGCTCCGAGTGGGGTTTACACGGCCAATATGTTACCATATTGCCGGTGAGCTCTTACCTCACCATTTCAACCTTACCAGGGTCTTAACCCTTCGGCGGTATGTTTCTGTTGCACT
>JAENWH010000556.1 GCA_016650135.1 Peptostreptococcaceae bacterium | reverse complement strand
TTAGTATGGCAATAATGATAATTGTTGCCATACCAATTCTTCTTTTATATTTCTTATTTAGTATGAAAAAAGTATAAGAAATTGTCTCTGTTCGTGGTAAAAATTAATTATATATTTATAAAGGAAATCAAATGGAATTTTTAAATTTAAATGGAAAATGGGAAATGAATTCACCAGGAAGTGAATTATCTCCTGTTGAAGGAATGATTCCTGGCTCTGTCTATTCTTTTCTGTTAGACAGTGGGAAAATGGAAGATCCTTACTACAGAGAGAATGAATTAAAATCTTTAGAATTAATGAAGAATGATTATTATTTCTCTCGAGATTTTGTCGTTAGTAAGGATTTATTAACATGTAAAAAAATTATGTTAAAGTGTCATGGACTTGATACACTCTGTACAATTAAATTGAATGGTATAGAAATTGGGACTGCGTCTAACATGTATCGTTTATGGGAATTTAGAGTAGAACAATTTTTGAATGAAGGTAAAAATAATATAGAAATATCATTTGATTCAAGCATAAATTACATCCGAAAAATGGATGATGAAAATCATGTTGGTGGTACTATCCATGCAATGAGAGGTTTTCCTCATTTAAGAAAGGCTCATTGTATGTTTGGTTGGGATTGGGGTCCAAGATTACCAGATGCTGGAATTTGGAAAAATATTGAATTAGTTGGGATTGATTCTTCTTATATTGAAGATGTGAAAATTACTCAAAACCATGAAAATGGAAAAGTTTCACTTAAAGTTAATGTTGATCAAAAGGGATCTTCAGAAGTGAAAATAGAAATTGAAAACCCTACAGGCAATATCAAGTTATTAAAGGAAGGTGAATTTAATTTAATAAAGAATCCTGAGCTTTGGTGGCCTAATGGTTTAGGAGATCAACCTCTTTATACTATTAGAATTACTTTAATTGAAGATGGAATAGAAATTGATTCAGAAACAAAAAGGATTGGACTTAGAACCCTTACTCTAACTCAAAAGAAAGATGAGTGGGGAGAAAGCTTTTCTCACTGTGTTAATGGTGTTGATTTCTTCGCAATGGGTGCAGACTATATCCCTGAGGATATTGTTCTTTCTCGAGTTACAGGAACTCAAACTCGTAATCTTCTCCGTCAATGTAAAATATCTAATTTTAATGTAATAAGAGTATGGGGTGGTGGATATTATCCCTCTGATGATTTCTTTGATGCATGTGATGAATTTGGATTAGTTGTATGGCAAGATTTTATGTTTGCTTGTGCAAATTACCCGCTAACCGATGATTTTGAAGATAACATTACAAAAGAAGTAGAAGAAAATGTTAAAAGAATTATGCATCACGCTTGCCTTGGGCTATGGTGTGGTAATAATGAAATAGAACAATTTGAGATTGATGGACAATATGATAGTGATAATAAAACAAGAGCTGATTATATTAAAATGTATGAATACATTATTCCAAAGGCTTTGAAAAGATATGATAAGGTAACTCCTTATTGGCCTTCTTCTCCTTCTTCCGGTGGTAGTTTCGATTATCCA
>JAENWH010000106.1 GCA_016650135.1 Peptostreptococcaceae bacterium | reverse complement strand
TTCAAAAACAGGAAAAATTGAAAATGGAGATATTGCTAATATCGATTTTGAAGGCAAATTAGACGGTGTCGCTTTTGAGGGGGGAACATCTAAGGCTTATGACTTGAGTGTAGGCGCAGGACAGTTTATCCCTGGATTTGAAGAAGGATTAATTGGAGTGGAAATAGGCAAAACAGTTGATATAAATGTTGACTTCCCTGAAGATTATGCATCCACAGAACTGGCAGGCAAGCCTGTTGTGTTTACGGTTAAAGTAAACAGCATCTCTCGTCCTGTAACACCCGAATACAACCTTGATTTTGTAAAAGCGAACAGTAAGTTTACAACGATAGAAGAATATGAAGCTGGAATTAAGCAAGAACTTCTTCAGAAGAAGGAAGATGGCGCATTAACTGAAAAGCAAAACACATTGTGGGATCAGGTTATGAAAAATGCAAAAATCAAAGGGTATCCTGATGGCGAGATTGCTGCCAGAAAACAGGAAAATATGGATTATTATACAAAATATGCGGAACAGTCCGGAATGGAATTAAATAAGTTTGTTGAATCCTATTTTGGTATGGCAGAAGCTGATTTCCAGGAATATCTGGATGCATATTCTAAAAATATTGTGGAACAGGAAATGGTTATGTATGCTATAGCAAAAGCAGAGAGCATCAGTATTTCGGATAAGGAATATAAGGAACTTGTACTGTTGGCGCTAAAAGAACAGGGATTTGAATCAGAAAAAGCATTCAAGGCAGAAAAAGGAGAAGACTTCGAAACCTTTGCAGGAAAAGAAAACCTTCAAAAGACCTTCCTGCTTGAAAAAGTAATTAAGTCTATTGTTGATGAGGCAAAAACAACAAAATAACAATGGTAAAATAACCTAACCAGATTTTAAGGTCTGAATTTAAAAGAGTCTTGAAGCCCAGATAGAAGAATTATTAAAATATTCTTCTATCTGGGCTTTATTATATTAATAATCTATGCAAAACACTCAATATATAGTAAAATTAAGAGGATTGGTAAGAAATGATAAAAACGGCCAGGGAATCAACAATATAAAAGTGCAGGAGGTATGGTATGAAATGTCCATTTTGTGAAAATCAAGACACCAAAGTCATTGATTCAAGACCTACAGATGAGGGTCAGGCAATAAGGCGAAGAAGAGAATGTGAAAATTGCAATAAAAGATTTACAACCTACGAGAAGGTAGAAGAAATAGTATTAATTGTTATTAAAAAAGATGGAAGCAGGGAAGTCTTTGACAGAAATAAAATTATCAATGGAATAATAAGAGCATGCGAAAAAAGGCCAGTGCCAATTGCCGAAATGGAACGAATTGTCAACGAGATAGAAAGAGGCCTGAATAACATGATGGAAAAGGAAGTTGAGACTAAATTCATTGGGGAACTGATAATGGATCAGTTAAAGGTTCTTGATGAAGTGGCTTACGTAAGGTTCGCATCTGTGTACAGACAATTTACGGATGCAAACACTTTCATTGCAGAGATCGAGAAATTTTTAAAGCACGAGAAGGGTGAAATTTAATTCCAAATTTTTTCGATACTTGAGATACTAAAAATGTTGGGAAGGTATTAAATGAATAAATTAATCAGGGTAGCAATCGATGGACCAAGCGGTGCCGGAAAAAGTACAATTGCAAAAGCTGTTGGGAAACAGTTGAATTTAGATTACATAGATACAGGGGCAATGTACAGAGCAGTAGCTTACAAGATGGCTGCAAATAATGTCAGCCTTTCTGAGAAGAAAAAACTTGAAGAACTTTTGGCAGATACTGAAATAGAATTTTCAAATGGAAATATTATACTGGATGGTGAGATTATTAACGACAAAATAAGGACGCCTGAAATATCCAAAATGGCGTCAGATTGTTCTGCGTTATCCCAGGTCAGAGAAAAGCTTGTTGCACTTCAAAAAAAAATGGGGGAGACAAAAAACGTTATTATGGATGGCAGAGATATTGGCACTAATGTTTTAGTTGATGCGGAATATAAATTTTTCATGACAGCTTCTCCAGAGGAACGAGCAAAAAGAAGATGTATAGAACTGACCGAAAAAGGAGAAAATGTATCCTTTGAACAAGTGCTGAAGGACATAAAGGAACGTGACCATAATGATTCTACAAGGGATCTGAATCCTTTGAAAAAGGCGGAAGATGCTTTAGAACTAGATACGACAGGGATGTCAATAGAAGATGTAGTAAACAGTATGTTAAAGGAGATAAAATAATGGCAATTGTAAGACCTTTTAAAGCAGTAAGACCAAGAAGTGAATTAGCAGACAAAGTTCTCTCTTTACCTTATGATGTGATGAACAGAACTGAAGCATCAGAAATGGCGGAAGGAAATCCGTATAGTTTTTTACATATCTGCAGATCAGAAATAGATCTTCCTAATCAGGAAAATCCTTATGATAAAAGCGTTTATGAAAAAGCGAAAGAAAATATCGAAAATTTTTTGAAGAAAGGCATTTTTATTCAGGAAGAGAAACCGGTTCTGTATATTTATAAGGAAATCATGGATGGCCGAAGTCAGGTTGGTATTGTAGGCTGCGTTTCGGTCGATGAATATCAGGATAACATTATTAAAAAACATGAACACACCAGGGTTGAAAAGGAAATTGACAGAATAAACCATTTTGATGTCTGTAATGCAAACACAGAGCCTGTTTTTTTAACTTACAGGGAAGACAAGAGAATTAAATCTCTGGTTGAAGGCATTACGGTAAACAAGAAACCTGTTTATAATATCTTGTCAGCGGATGGGATTTCACACATATTATGGACCATTGACGATTTGGGGATTATTGAAATGATTCAGGCAGTATTCAAAGATATCCCTAACTTATTCATTGCAGATGGTCATCACAGAAGTGCATCGGCGTGTAAGGTGGGATTAAAGCGAAGAGAAGAAAAACCGGATTATACAGGTGAAGAAGAGTTTAATTTTTTTATGGCTGTTATTTTCCCGGATAAAGATCTTAAAATCTTTGATTACAACAGAGTTGTAAAAGATTTGAATGGGAACAGTAAAGAAACTTTCGTAAATAAAATCAAGGAAGCGGGTTTTGCCGTTGAAGAAATAGGGGAAAATATTTATCACGCTGAATGCAAACATACCTTTTCTATGTACTTGGGGGAGAAATGGTATAAATTGACATCTAATGAATCAATCATATCTGATGATGTGATTGATTCATTAGATGTTTCAATTCTGCAGGATAAAATACTAGGTCCTGTTTTAGGAATCCAGGATCCAAGAACGGATAAAAGAATAGATTTTATAGGTGGAATCAGAGGACTTGAAGAATTAAAGAGAAGAGTTGATCTGGATATGGAAGTTGCCTTTGGGGTGTTCCCGGTTGAAATAGAGGATTTGCTGACCGTGTCGGATCATGACATGGTAATGCCTCCAAAATCAACTTGGTTTGAACCAAAGTTAGGCAGCGGGCTTTTTATTCATAAACTTTAGTTCCCGGATAAAAGGGTATAAGCGCAACTATATGTGTTTTACGTGTTTTTACTTGAAAAAAATGGGAAAAAATGTTATAATAATCAATACTAAATTAGGGGTTATTTAGTCTGAAAGGAGTTTGGAGATTAGTTCGCTAAGGCGTAAGGGGAAAAATGATAATTAAAGATTTACCAATGGAAGAACGTCCAAGAGAAAAAATGATTTCTTATGGAGCTTCTTTGCTTTCCAATGCGGAATTACTTGCAATCCTAATAGGAACCGGTATAAAAAACAGATCTTCTCTTGATTTGGCCACCCAGGTGCTGTCAATCGAAACAGATGGAATCAGATATCTGGCAGATTGTACTCCTGAGGAAATATGCAAAATATCCGGAATGGGAATAGCGAAAGCCTGTCAGATTATTTCGGCGATTGAACTGGGGAAAAGAATTGCTACAAATCCCAGAGAAAAGAAAATTTCAATCAATAATCCGGATTCTATAGCCAGTCTTTTTATGGAAGAAATGAGATATTATAAAAAAGAATTCTTCAAAGTACTGCAGTTAAACAGCAAGGGTGAGATTATAAGCATTGAGAAGACCTCAATCGGAGATTTGAGTTCTACGATAGTTCATCCAAGAGAAATATTCTGCACGCCGATTAGGCGCAGTGCAGCAGCTGTTATTTTTGTGCACAATCACCCAAGCGGGAATCCAATACCAAGCCAGGAGGATATTGATGTAACAAACAGACTGGTGGAGGCAGGTAAAATATTAGGGATAAAGGTTCTAGACCACATTGTGATAGGTGATGGTATCTATGTAAGTTTTAAAGAGAAACAGCTTATTTGAGTGTCAGTCGGTGAAGTTTAGTACAGGCTGATAAATATAAAGCAGCATCACAAATTTAAAAACAAACAGATAAAAAATGGAGGTAGAAATGGGTTTTTTCAACTTTTTTAAAAAAGACATGGGAATTGATTTAGGAACTGCAAACACATTAATATATATTGCAGACAGAGGGGTTGTGTTAAATCAGCCATCAGTAATAGCATATGAAACAAGAACCAAAAAAATAATTTCAGTTGGAGACCCCGCAAAAGCAATGGTGGGAAGAACACCGAGTTCAGTTACAGCGATCAGACCATTGCAGGATGGTGTGATTTCTGACTTTGATATGACCGCGGAAATGCTTAGCGCTTTCATTTCTAAAGCTTTAGGTGAAGGAGCGGGAACAAACAAACTTAGAGTTGTTGTCGGCGTTCCAAGCGGTGTAACAGAAGTTGAGAAGAGAGCTGTAGAAGAAGTGGTAAGACAGATGGGTGCCAGGGAAGTATATATCTTAGAAGAACCTATGGCAGCTGCCATAGGAGCCGGACTGAATGTCGATGAAGCAGAAGGCTGCATGATATGTGATGTTGGGGGTGGTACGACAGATATAGCAGTAATAGCTTTAGGCGGTAATGTTACCAGCACATCCATCAGATATGCCGGGGATAAAATGAATGAAGCAGTTATTCAGTTTGTCAGAAAAAACAAGGGCTTAATAATCGGGGAAAAAACAGCGGAAAATTTGAAAATTAATATTGGCTGTGCTCTTCTTGACATAGATGAAGAAGGAAAAGAAATTATTGAAATTATGGTTGCCAGTGGAAGAGATATTCTCACAGGGTTGCCGACATCTGTTGAAGTGACCAGCAAAGAAATGATGATGGCATTAGAAGAATCTGTTGATATCATTATCGAAGGTTTGAGAAATACCCTTGAGAAGACACCTCCTGAAATCTCGGCAGATATAGTGACTTCCGGAATAGTTTTAACCGGTGGAGGCGGACTTCTTAAAAATCTTGACAAAATGATAGAAAACAAGACAGGCATGAGGGTTGAAGTTGCAGAAAATGCTTTTGAGGCAGTTGCCTATGGAGCCGGTAAAAGTCTGGATGACATCGAAAAATTAAAGAGATATTCTACAAACTCGCTTCGAAGATAGGAAAAATAAATGAAGTGGCCTAAAAACAACAAAAAAGCAGTAGCATTGATCCTTAGTATTCTGCTTCTTTCAATAATACTGTTAGTATCTTATAAAAATTTTGGGGGAAGTTCTGCAGTTGGCGGATTAATTCAGCAAAGTGTAGCAACTGTTCAAGGACCACTCTCTAAAGTTTCTAATGGTATTTCAAATGGATTGCGGGGAATTTTCGAGTTCAGGGATGTGGTAGAAGAAAACAATAAATTAAAAGAGGAAAACAGCATTCTCCGAAAGGAAAATGCTGGGTTGGTGTTGAAAAAAGCAGAACTCAAAGAACTTGGAATTTTATCTCAGTCTCTTAATTATGATGGCGTTCCTGAACGAAATAATATAGTGGCAGCGGATGTAATCGCCATGGATGGATCAAACTGGTTCAATGTATTTACCATAAATGTTGGAACAGAAAGTGGTATTGAAAAAGATGATGCTGTGGTAAATGGTGTAGGGCTAGTCGGTAAAATAATTGATTCGGGAGAAGGCTGGTCAAAAGTAATTGGGATTATAGATGAATCAAGTAAAGTAAGCTTTAAGGTTTTGAGGGATGACACTTTAATTGGAATTGTCTGTGGAGATGGTGCCAGCGGGCTTGCAGGATTTATGCTTGATGGCAAAGCAAGTGTTATCGAGGGCGACATTTTAGTTACTACAAACATAGGAATTTATCCTCAGGGAATAGAAATTGGTAAAATTATCAAGGTAAAATTTGATAATGATAAGCAACTGAAAAATGTTACAATTGCTCCTTCAGTTAATTTTAAGAACATACAAAGAGTGGCGGTAATACTATGAAAATAAGAATTGCCGCTATTATTTTTGCAGTGGCCTTTTTAATACAGGGGACATTACTGAACAATTTCGCTTTTTTTGGCGTAACTCCCAATTTAATATTATGTCTTCTAATTGCGTTCACTTTTTTTTATGAAGATGAATCTGCAATTTATGTGGCACTGGTTTTTGGAATAATCAGTGATATTTGCTTTTCTAATGTTATTGGCGTCTCTTCTTTAGGTTATTTGCTTGTAGGCTTTTTAACGGTAAAGTTCAGACCGGTATTAAATAAGGAAAACATATTGGCATCCATTATTTTCGGGGCTTTAGG
>JAENWH010000307.1 GCA_016650135.1 Peptostreptococcaceae bacterium | reverse complement strand
TTTTCTTGCAGTGGACGGTATTTTAGAGCTTTATTTAAATATTGCGGACGGCCTGGTTGTATACCCTAAAGTAATTCATGCAAGGCTTATGAGTGAGCTTCCTTTCATGGCTACAGAAAATATTATGATGCAGGCAGTCAAGCTTGGTGGAGACAGACAGGAATTGCATGAAAAGATTAGAGTCCATTCAATGGAAGCCGGCAGACTTGTAAAAGAAGAAGGAAAAAGTAATGACCTGTTGGAACGTATTTCAAATGATTCCACTTTTAAGCTCTCCCTGAAGGAGTTAAATGCGTTGATGAATCCAGCAAATTTTGTGGGAATAGCGCCACAACAGACTGAAGAATTCATTTCAACCGTGATTGATCCAATTTTATCTGCAAATAAAAATATGTTAGGATTAAAAGGGCAGGTTCATGTGTAGGTGTTTTATCATAACTTCCTATTTAAAAGGTAATTTATCCTCAATTTTAAACAAAAAAAATGAGGATTTCATCATCTGCGCTGATAATGGATACGCTGTCGCTAAAAACAATGGAATCGTCCCGGATGTCATAATCGGCGATTTTGATTCAATTAAAATCGAATTGCCTTCCGACATAGAAATCATAAAACTCCCAGTTGAAAAAGATGTCACAGATACACTGGCATGTGTTAAATATGCAATTAACAACGGGTTTAAAGATATAGTTATTTTAGGAGGAATTGGCGGAAGATTTGACCATACAATGGCCAATCTTCAATGTTTGTTATATGGGATTTCCGCAGGTATTGCTATTGAACTGCGAGATAATAATAATATAGTTTCCCTGCATTTCCCTTCAGAAATTATTATAAAAAAGAAAGGAAACTTTAAGTTGTCACTGTTTTCCTTCTCCGATGTCTGCGATGGTATATCTACGAAAGGTCTGAAATATAAGCTGCTCAATAGTAAACTTTCCCAGGGATTCCCTTTAGGGATTAGCAATGAATTTACCTCTGAATTTGCCACTGTTTATTTTGAATCAGGAATTTTATTGTTAATTTTGTCAAAAGATTAATTATTAATTTTATCAAAAGATTAGTGTTGACATTATATTTTTTTGTGTATACTATAAATCGAGTTAATTAAATATGAGCTAGGGGAGCATTTGCTGAGAGTAATTGTTTACAAGAACAATTAATACCCTCCAAACCTGAAATGGATAATTCCATCGTAGGGAAGCGGTCGTACAAAATTTGTATAACATTTTTTAAGTGCAAAATCGTTCCCCTCCTAACTAAGGAGGTTTTTTTATGTCATCAGATTTACTGCAGGGATTCTTTGAATCCCTAACCGGACAAATAATAACAGTTGTGGTTATTATACTGCTTTTTACAGGGATTCTAATTTCAGGGAAAGGCAAAAAAATCGATACCAATGCGATGGTATCATCTGCAATACTGGTTGCTCTTGCAATTGCACTGAATCAAATTATTTTGTTTAGAATGCCGCAGGGTGGATCCGTAACCGCCTTTTCCATGTTACCTATCGTGCTATGCGCCGTGTTTTTTGGTTTAAGACGAGGTCTGATGGCAGGTATGTGCGTTGGGTTAATAGATTTGATTTTTAATCCATATGTCATCCATCCGATTCAAATGATTCTTGATTATCCCTTAGCTTTTGGTGCTTTAGCCTTTTCAGCGCTTCTTTTCACTAAAAAATTCGGCATTATCCCTGCATATCTTTTTGGTGTCACCTGCAGATATTTTTGTGCTGTTCTGTCTGGTATTGTTTTCTTTGGCCAGTATGCACCAGAAGGATTCAATGCTGTCACCTGGTCTCTTTGGTATAACATCACTTATTTAGGGGCCGAAGCCGTATTAACAACCTTGCTTTTATCTATTCCGGTAATTAGAAAGACTATTTACAGGCTTAGGGATAAAGCAATTTTATAATTTGTTGCATATGATTTTCTATAGTGATATGCTTTAGTTATCAAATACAGAGAGGATGATTACTATGTCTATGAGTCATATTATTTTGGAAATAAAGGAAGGGATTGCTTTTATCACAATAAACAGACCAGGAGCACTTAATGCATTAAATGAAGCTCTGCTGGATGAATTAATTTACGTTTTAATAAACATTAAAAAAAACGTTGAAGTCAAAGCGATCATATTGACAGGTAAAGGAAAAGCTTTTGTTTCAGGTGCAGATATTGCAGAAATGAATGGACTTACTCCAGTTGAAGGTAGGGCACTTATGATGAAAGGACACAGTGTAATGGATCTGATAGAAAGCCTGGAAAAACCTGTAATTGCAGCTATTAACGGCTTTACTCTCGGCGGAGGTTGTGAACTTGCCATGGCATGTGACATCAGAATATCTTCAGAAAAGGCTAAATATGGGCAACCGGAAGTAAACCTGGGAATCATTCCGGGTTTTGGCGGGACACAAAGATTATCACGTTTGGTTGGGAAAGGCATGGCAAAGTATCTTATTATGACTGCTGAAATTATTTCTGCAGATGAAGCCTTAAGAATTGGTCTTGTGGAACGAGTTGTCCCAGCTGAAGAGCTTATGGGAAATGCTGTAAAAGTAGCAAAAATCATTATGTCAAAAGCGCCTTATGCCGTTGCTGTTGCAAAATCTGTCATCAATAATGGCATCGGCCTTGATATGAAATCAGCCTGTACATTAGAAATTGAAAGTTTCACTGCTCCTTTCAGTTCTGATGATAAAAAAGAAGGAATGAGTGCTTTTCTTGAAAGAAGAACTCCTCATTTTACAAATAAATAGCAGAATAAGAAGTCTTGACACTCCCAAAATTACCAGCCATGCCTGCATGAATGCTCTCTCCTTAAAAGATTTTTCTGTGCTAAATTAGTTGTCTTCCATTTTGTATATATTCAAAAGTCTTTTACCGACTGTTTTCAAGTCCCGTTCTATTGCCAGAAGATGCCCATTTTCTGTTGTTACCGGAAGTAAACCTTCTAAAATCCCAACTATTTTTTCTCTAAACCCACATATATTTTCCCCTTTATAAACATTTTCCCCATCCGTCAGCCAATTTGCATAAATGGGAATGTCACGAATTAAAATCGGGACTTTCGAAGCCAGTGCTTCCAGTAACACAATACCTTCCGTTTCCTCATAAGTAAGGAAAGCGAACAAATCACTTCCGCAATATGCGTCTCTTAATTCATTCCTATCAACATATCCAGGAAAATGAATATTCGGCAGAACATTTGTAATAGTTTTTTTCACAATATACGGGAC
>JAENWH010000453.1 GCA_016650135.1 Peptostreptococcaceae bacterium | reverse complement strand
ATTATCGGAATGTTCAAAGCCTGTGATAAAGCTCTTGCAGTTGAAACGCCAATTCTGATTCCTGTAAATGACCCTGGCCCTTCTGAAACGCCAATACAGGAAACATCGCCTATTGACAATTTACTGTTGTCAAGAAGCTTTCCTGTCATCAGCATCAGGTTTTGCAGATGATTCAGTCTATCTGCCGTTGCTTCAGATGTAACGACCCCCTTCTCATTTATCAATGCGACGGAAGCTGCTGCACCAGTTGTCTCTATTGCTAAAATGTACATTTATATACCCTTTCATCCGATGTCTTGCCATATTCAATATTTATAATAATTGCCTGCTCCGGAATAATCTCCATTATTTGATCAGCCCATTCAATAATTGTGACGCCATCTCCATAAAAATATTCTTCACAGCCCAATTCATCCATTTCTTCAATGCTGTTAATTCTATAAACATCAAAATGATACATTGGAAGCCTTCCGCTGTAATATTCCTGAATAATAGTAAAAGTAGGGCTGGTGATTATTTCTGTAATCCCCAGTCCCTTACCGATGTACTTTGTAAGAGTTGTTTTACCGGTGCCAAGATCACCAATCAGGGCTACTATGTCACCTTTTTTTAAATCTTTCCCAAGATTCAATCCAAATTGCTTTGTTTCACTCTCATCTTTAATTATTGTTTCTTTCATTTTCACCATTTAAATACCCTATAATTCAAAACTATTTATGCAAATGTTTTGCAATCGCTTTATATATGAAAAATGTGATTGCTGAGTTAACTCCTGCCTTCAGTAAATTAAATGGCAGCAGAATTGGCAAAATCATTGCAATAACGGCTTCTATCGGAACGCTTAAATAAAAAATAGGTGTTATAATAAGATTCAAGCCAATCATTGTTGTCGTCATTACGATTGTACCACAAATAAGTGCAATAGCCGCCGATTTCTTTGTTTTATGGTTTTTATAAATCAATCCCGCAACTATTACAAATGATCCTGTCGCAAAAAAATGCATTAAAAAACCTATAAAACCATCTCCAGCTAATACAAAAGCTTGAATAAAGGCAACCACAGCTGTGACTGAAAGGCCTGCTAAAGGTCCGAATGCAAATGCAGAAATAAAAATTGGAATATCGGCCGGATCATAAGTCAGATAAGGTGCAGCTGGAAATATTGGTATTCTTATTAGCGCTACGAATACCAAAGATATGGCTGCCAGCATCGCCAGCTTTGTTAATTTAACTGTTTTTGGATTTGTATTCATCTCAATTCCCCCTATTAAGGCTTTACACCCATTAATTTAGAGATCTGTTTCTTATCAGGTCATAATAAATGCCCTCAAAAATAATTTCGAGGGCATGCAAGTACGCGCAAAAATTTCCTACGTTTCTTTCATCCGGACTATACCGTCGGTGTCGGGATCTAACCGACTCTGCCATTTGGCTCGTGGACTAATCGCCTTAGCGCATCACCACCGGTGAGGAAGTAAACCTCGCCCTGAAACAGACTTATTTATAAAATTATTATATCGCCCAATTAATAAATATGCAATGCTTTTTTCTCACCGGCTGGAGCTTTCATTTGATATAATACCCAACCTTGTATATAATAATCATATTAATAACAGGAGGATGAACTTTGAACAATATTTTTACAACTTCAAATTTATCAATAAACGGCATCTATTACCATGACTTAAAGTTTAAAGAGGGGAAAATCACCTTCGTAACCGGACCTAGCGGAGTCGGCAAATCAACTTTGCTTAAACTTTTTAATGGTATGGTTTCTCCCTCATCTGGCGAAGTTTATTATCTAGGCAGTAATATTGCTCAATCAGACACGATTTCCCTTAGACAGGAAGTGTCTTTGGTGAGCCAGGAATTGTTTTTGTTTGATTTATCCATAGAAGATAATTTCAAGGAATTTTATTCCTATAGAGAATTACCCTCTCCCTCTCCTGAAACAATGGAAAAGTTTTTAAGACTTTGCTGCCTGGACTTTCCGCTGACTTATAATTGTTCAAAAATGTCTGGCGGCGAAAAGCAACGGGTCTATATCGGGATATTCTTATCTCTGATGCCGAAGGTTCT
>JAENWH010000288.1 GCA_016650135.1 Peptostreptococcaceae bacterium | reverse complement strand
TTGGCTTATCTATGGGATATAGTAGGCTTATACTAGGCTTATGGTAGGCTTATATACGGGTGAACCTAGGCTTTGGGATGGACAGGATTTGGGAATGACTAAATCTGTCCATAGAGTTTGTTCAACTTACTGCCAACGGTTTTGTATTATGATTTGTGCGACGTAATAATCGGAGATTTTTCCGCCGTAACAAATTTTTGTTGAATGTTTGTCGGTTTGTACCAAATCCGATTTGAGCATAAATTATATACGGCTTGTGCTTTCGTTATTTATTATTTTATTTTCTCTTCCAACTCAAGAATTAAATCTAGAGATTCTTTTTTAAACAATTCCAATTTAGGAATATAAAGTCCATAAGCAACGTATTTAAATGTGCCAAGTCTGTTTTTGTAGTCCTGTGAATTTAATGAGTATTCTATAAAATCATTGTTAGGTATGTCATTAATATAATCTGACCACCAATCATAATTATTTTTCCAGTGGTTATAATTCCCAACACAATCTTGACTTAAAAATGATTGGTCAATTCCTATCTCAAGAATATTCTTTGTGTAAAAATTAGAAATTTTGCCGTTTATACTATCTTTTTCTGCATTGTTTATACTTAAATAATTATTCAACAAATTATTGCCTCTAATCTGTAAAGACAAATCTGGAAATCCAATTATCAAATTTTGACATTGTAGACAATTAATATAACTTTCACGGTCTTGTGTTCCGTTTAGAATTTTGTCAATTGTTATTTTCTTTTCCAAAAATTCTATAATGATCAAATCTACTTCTTGATTATCTCTTTTTAAATCTCCAATTATTGCTGTGTAAATATAATTTAGGTTATCTACTTGTTTGCGTGACTCATTCCAATTATTTATAGAGAGAGCAATCAAAATTCCGATTACAACAAGTACAATTTCACCAATCGCATAAATCAGATATTTGCTGAATTTGTTTTCAGTCAGTAATCTTTGGCGAATTTTTCTATAGAATTTTATCATTGTTTTCTTTGGTTAGTCATAATGAAGCACAACTTGTGTATATACGAAATGGCTATTGCGTATATATCGCACAAGTACGTAATTTAAATATCAAATATAAATCAAATTAAGATTTTCCCATTACGGAAAACCGTAAAGGAGTAAATAACCAGAGGAGAATAAAGCACGAAACATTATTCCAAATGTATAAAAACTTTAATCCCATACACTTTCCTCCTAAATATTCGACCAGCGGCACCCCATCAACCTGGAACCTTGTTATCAGTTTCTATCCTGTACAAAAAACAAAGCCGCTTAGAGCGGCTTATATAAGTTTGGGTTTTAAAAATTATGGGGTTGTGCAACGGTTACCGTTGTTGTGCTTTCGTTATTTATTTTTTGTTATTTCTGAATCAATTGAATCCATCAGTTTTTCCGTCAGCAAAATCATATTATTATATTCAAGAATGAGCCTATTATTATTAAAAATTGAAAGTACAAATCCATTCTTAAACGTTTGGTTTTTTAATAACAATTCAATCTTTTCTTTTGATAATTCTATTTTAGTTCCTTCCGTTCCCTCTGATACTTGAAAAGTATAGTTTGTTATATCGGATTTAAGGTCTGTAATACTAAAATAAATTGGGTACAAATAATTTTCGAAATCGTGCCTTAAATGACTCTCTATAAATTCTATTTGCTTGTATCCCAATTCCATATTAATAAGCGAATTCTTTATTGAATCATTGGATATAATTGCAAGGTTTCCAGAGTTTATTAATTCTTGATATGTGTTGTTGTTCTTATTAAAAGGATACCAAATCTGCACGTTTAGGTTGTGAAGATTAAAATCATTTTGGTTAACTTCTTTTTTCAATTCAAACATTTCTAGTATAAATTCAGCAGAATTTACTGATGTTTCTCTTACCTTAGTATAATCATTGAGTTCCTTTAAATTAAGGAGCAAATCTGATTTTACACCTCTTAAATACTTGAGCTCCTGAACTCTCGTTTTATTCTCTTCGTTATTATTATTTATTGCTAACGCAATCAAAATACCAATTACGACAAGTATAATCTCACCAATTGCATATAATAGATATTTGCTGAACTTGTTTTCAGTTAACAATCTTTGGCGAACTTTTCTAAAGAATTTTATCATTGGTTATTGGTTGGTCATAATGAAGCACAACTTGTGTATATACGAAATGGCTATTGTGTATATATCGCACTTGTACGTAATTTAAATTTCAAATATAAATCAAATTAAGATTTTCGCATTACGGAAAACCGTAAAGAAGTAAATTAATAGGGGAATATAATGCACTAAGCTTCAACCCAAATGTATTAAAAAACATGAGTCCTATGGGAGTGTTCATTAAAGTATAATAATAACCTGAAATTGTTTTGCGGTAGGCAACTTCTTTGCAAACCATCGTAATGAGGGCATAGCGACTACTCGATTGCCAATAGACTTCTAAATTTGCATTATGTTATTTACTTTACTCTGAACATTATCAATGCTTTCAAAAAATGGAACGAGTTCTGGTTCAATCCAACTTATTAAATCGTAAAGCTTTGTTCTAATAATTAGTGTTTCACTACAATCGATATTGTAGCCGTTAAAGCATAATGGTTCACAATGGTTTACTCTATTCCTAAAATTTCTAATATCATCAAGTTTTGAATAGATACTCGCTCTACATTCAATCGTAGGCTTATTGATGAAGATTTGTATTGGTTGCCCTCCAATTAATGAGTAATGGTGAGCAAGGAACAAGGCAATCCAAAAACCGAAAGTTTGGTCTGATATAATCTTTCCGCTAATTATAGAAATACCCCCTTCTATTTAATTTGCGCTCTGTTTTTATAACAGAATTTCTTAAAAAGTAATGGGAGTGAGTTAATGAAGGATTTCTCATAAATCCGTTTTTTTGATTTACTATCCAATCAGTATCAACAAAATAACTTGAAAGCTGTAAAGTAAGACTATTCCTTAAAACAACTTCAAATTGTGTCAGTATAGGATGCATGGCTTGTGCTAACCTAATATTTGCGATATAAAGTCTTTTGGCTCTATTTTTATCGTTGGCTGTAGCGCTAAGATATCTATTATATCTTGGTCTGGATAAATACTTGTTTCGTAATTCGCTCCTCATATATTTCGCATTGTCTAAAGTTATTTGTATATTTGCAACACATAGATTTAGTAAAGCCTCTTTCTTTATTGAAACGTAACTAAATAGAAGTCATAAAAAGGAATTCTTGATTGAGTTCCTTTTTTTGTTTTTCAGCTTCTCGGCAACCTATAATTATACGCATTACCTATTGCGTATACCTTACACATCTTCGCAACAATATTTAACTTATAGATTTCCAAGAATACCAAACCCCAACAAGACATAACTAGCCTAAGGGTTTTAACTAAGAGGGGAGTATAAAGCACAAAGCTCTAATCCAAATGTATTAAAAAACATGAGCCCCTCCTCTTTTCCCCAAATTATTCGACCAACGGCACCCCGCCAAGCCGCAAGGCTTGTTGTTAGT
>JAENWH010000217.1 GCA_016650135.1 Peptostreptococcaceae bacterium | reverse complement strand
GGAAAAAAACTTAGCAAAGACTTATAACCCTAAGGATTTTGAAGATAGAATTTATGCTGACTGGGAAAGCAAAGGGGCTTTTAAAGCAAAAGTGGATCCCAATAAAAAACCCTTTACAATTATGATGCCGCCACCAAACATTACCGGGCAACTTCATATGGGACACGCCCTTGATCAGACACTTCAGGACGTTCTCATCAGATGGAAAAGAATGCAGGGCTTCAGTGCCTTATGGCTACCTGGCAGTGATCACGCAAGCATTGCAACAGAGGTGAAGGTTGTAGACAAGATCAGAGAAGAGGAAGGCCTTACAAAAGAAGATTTGGGAAGGGAAGAATTCCTGAAGAGAGCCTGGCAATGGAAGGAAATATATGGCGGCAAGATTACGGATCAGGTAAGAAAACTTGGCAATTCATGTGACTGGGATCGTGAACGTTTCACAATGGATGAGGGCTGCAACAAGGCTGTAATTGAAACTTTTGTTCAGTTATATAATAAGGGACTGATTTATAGAGGAAACAGACTGATAAACTGGTGCCCGGTTTGTGGAACATCAATTTCTGATGCAGAGGTGGAACATGAAGATAAAAATGGTTTGTACTGGTACTTCAGATACCCTGGTGTCGATGGAGGAGAAGATATTGTTGTGGCAACAAGCAGACCCGAAACCATGTTTGGAGATGTTGCAATAGCTGTAAACCCTAAAGATGAAAGATATATGCATATGATTGGAAAAAAAGTTATACTTCCAATTGTCGGACTTGTAATCCCCATTATAGCTGATTCATATCCGGATCCTGAAAAGGGAACCGGCGCAGTTAAAATTACTCCTGCGCATGATCCTAATGACTTTGAAGTTGGAGAAAGGCATCAGTTGGAAAGACCATGTTGCATTAATAATGATGCCACTATGAACAGCCTCGCTGGAAAATATGAAGGAATGGACAGATTTGAGTGCAGAAAAGCCTGGGTTGCAGATTTAGAAGCCGAAGGATATCTGGTGAAAACAGAGGAAAAAGTCATACCTTCAGGGGAATGCTACAGATGCCATACAATCATAGAATCCTTGCTTTCTGATCAATGGTTCGTATCGATGGAGGAACTGGCAAAGCCTGCAATAGAAGCTGTGAAAAATAAAACGGTTGAGCATGTTCCAGAAAGATTTGAAAAAATATATCTGCATTGGCTGGAAAACATCAGAGACTGGTGTATTTCAAGACAATTATGGTGGGGTCACCGAATACCAGCCTATTACTGTGATGATTGCGGTGAACTGATGGTGCAGACAGAAGCACCAGTAAAATGTAAAAAATGCGGAAGTGCAAAAATAAGGCAGGATGAAGATGTACTGGATACCTGGTTTTCGTCAGGACTGTGGCCGTTTTCAACATTAGGATGGCCTGAAGAGACTGAGGATTATAAATATTTTTACCCTACAGATGTTCTGGTGACAGGATATGATATTATATTTTTCTGGGTTGTCAGAATGGTTTTTTCTGCAATCGAAATGACAGGGAAAGCCCCCTTTAAGCATGTGTATGTACACGGTCTGGTTAGGGATGGAGAAGGCCGAAAGATGAGCAAATCTTTAGGGAATGGTATCGACCCCCTTGAAGTGATTGATCAGTATGGAGCAGATGCACTTCGGTTTATGTTAATGACTGGAATATCTCCAGGAAATGACATGCGATTTAAAATCGAAAAACTGGAGTCTTCAAGAAATTTTGCCAATAAACTTTGGAATGCTTCGAGATTTGTAATTATGAATCTTCAGGACGAGAATGGAGATTTTAAAGAAACACCAGACACCATAAAAAATCTTAAATTAAGAGATGAAGATAAATGGATGCTTTCAATGGTAAATGAGGCGGTAAGAGAGGTTACAAACTATCTGGACAAATTTGAACTTTCCCTTGCAGGGCAAAAAATTTATGAGGTTATATGGAATGAATATTGTGACTGGTATATTGAACTTGTAAAAGGAAGACTTTACGGTGATGATGAGGCTGATAAAGTTGTAGTCAGGGCAGTACTCGTTAAAGTATTAAAGGATATGTTGAAAATGCTTCATCCATTCACACCTTTTATCACAGAAGAAATATTCAGCTATTTACCAAAGGGGGAAATGGTCTCTGATAATCCTTATAGTTTCTTGATGAAAGAAAGCTGGCCGGTTTATAATTTTGAATCAGAGTATCCTGAAGAAGTAAAAAAATTAGAATTGGCAATGGAAGTAATAAAAAGTATTCGAAATATTAGAGCCGAGGTCGAAGCAGCACCGAGTAAAAAGCTTCGAGCAGTAATTCTTGCCCAAGGTAAGGATATGGAGGAGATCAAGGCGGGTGAAAGATATATCAAGAGTCTTGCTAATATTACTGAAATTCTATTCACAAAAGATAAAGGTCAGGTCCCAGAGGAAGTCATGTCAGCTGTAATTGGCGGGATAGAAGTATTTGTGCCCCTTGATGACCTTTTAGATTATAAGGCGGAATTTGACAGATTAACGAAAGAAAAAAAGAAATTAGAAGATGAAGTATCCAGAGTGAAGGGTAAACTGACCAATGAAGGATTTGTTTCGAAAGCACCGGAAAAAGTAATTAAAGAGGAAAAAGAAAAGCAATCCAGGTATGAGGATATGCTGGTTAAAGTTTGTTCAAGATTAGAAATGGTTTCAAAAAAACTTTAAGGGATAAGATGAAAAAATGAATGCAATAAAAAAAATAGAAAAATTTGAAAAGTTTGGAAGCGTTCTCGGTCTTGAAAGAATACGAAAACTTATGGAACTTCTGGGCAACCCCGAAAAAAAACTTAAAATGATTCACATTGCCGGAACCAACGGGAAAGGCTCCGTCAGCAGATATATTTATGAAGGATTGAGGGCTAACGGATACAAAATGGGACTTTTTACCTCCCCTTTTCTCGAGATTTTTAATGAAAGAATCGAATTCGACGGGGAATATATTAAAGATAGTGAACTTGAAGAATTAACGGATATTGTTTTAGAGAAGTGTTCTGTTATGGTAGAACTTGGCTTGGATTCTCCTACTGAATTCGAGGTAGTCACAGCCATTGCATTTTTGTATTTTGAGCAAAAACAGGCAGATATTGTTGTTTTAGAGGTCGGCCTGGGAGGACGGGGAGATTCAACAAATATAATTGAGAATCCTTTAATTTCAATCATTACATCGATTTCTTACGACCATATGGACCGGCTTGGAAGCAGTCTTGAGAAGATTGCCTTTGAGAAAGCTGGGATCATAAAAAAAGGTGCTCCGGTAGTAATAAATGTTCAGAATCGGGAATCAGCAAAAGTAATTGCCAAGAAAGCTTACGAAATGGATGCTGTATTATTTGATGCAACGAAAATAAAAACCAATATTAAAAACAAAGACTTGAACGGTTCAAATTTTGATATGAACGTTTATGGTACCGATTATTCTGAAATAGAAATAACAATGGTTGGCGGGCATCAAATTGAAAATGCCAAGGTTGCTCTTATTGCTATTGAATTATTGAGGAAAATGAAGAAAATCAATGTGGAACGTTCAAAGCTATATAATGGGATAAAAAATGCCAGGCAATTTGGCAGATTTGAGATCATGAGCACTGACCCTTGGATTATCATTGATGGAGCTCACAATAAAGCGGGAGCAGAAGCTTTAGCAGAAGTGATTGAAGAAAATTTTTCCCGAAAAAAAATTCTTTTTGTTGTAGGAATTCTTGAAGACAAGGATTCGGATGGAATAATATCTCAATTTTGCAGAGTTTCCAAAGAGTTTATTTCAACAGAGCCGGATAACACCAGAAAAATGACTGCCGAAAAATTGTGCGATACAATAAAGAATAATAATGGCTCGTGTAAAGCTGTTAAAAATGTTAAAGATGCATGTAAATATGCATTAAGTTTAACAAAAGAATTTGATGTGGTTGTCTTTGCAGGTTCATTATATTTAGTTGGTGAAATAAGGGGGATTTTAAAAAATGAATGTAAATCCTGATCGAAAAAAGGTCTTGCTGTTTTATAACCCAAATGCTGGTAATGGCCTTTTTAAAACAAATTTAGATGTTATTATTGAAAGATTTCAATCAAAAAAACTGACAATTATTCCCGTTAGAGCCAGCAGGGCTGATGTTCTTGATGCGGTACTCAGTACTATTGACCAAAAGGAGTACAGGCAGATAATAGCAGCAGGGGGGGATGGGACAATTAATATTTGCATCAATGCGATGATTAAAAATAATATTAATCTTCCTCTTGCAATATTTCCTGCAGGAACGGCAAATGACTTTGCCTATTGTTTGGATTTGCCTTTAGAAATTAACAAGATGATAGATATTGCTTT
>JAENWH010000448.1 GCA_016650135.1 Peptostreptococcaceae bacterium | reverse complement strand
ATTCTGTGTTATTCTTCTGTGGTGGCTTTAATGTTGTCTTACCAAACAGATAAAATCATTTAGATAAAGAATTTATTTAGTAGAAAATTAATAAGTTACCCATTGAATGTCACGAAGAGCCTATCCAGTGCCTGATAGAGACGCTCTTTGTTCTTCTGCACCTCGCCTGCTATGAGCGAAAGTGTCTGATTTTTATTGAATGAAAGGAAATTTCCTACAGTAAAACGTGACAACATAGATACACCTCCAACCAGGATGGTATCTGTAGAGTACCAGCTGGAAACACTTAACACAAGATACCACATATGATATGTGATATTATCACATCAAAGTAGCTTACTATATTGCATCTGTTTCAAAAAAAGTGCCAATAGTCCACAAGTATCTGTGAAAATTATATAAGTTTGTAACTTTGAATAAATTAGAAGAAGAACCTAACCAATAAAAGTCAGGCTCTTTTTTTAATTACCAAATCAATAATTAGTTTTTGACCCTGATTCTTACTGGTGCTATTGTTCTAAATCTATTTTGGGCTTTGATTTCTTGGTAAATATCAAGCTGTCCGCTTAAATCTTCAATTGTAACGACAAGAGCATAAGGAACATTTTCATCCTTTAATTCCCATCGTGCAAAAAGCTCAAGCCAAACTTGCCAATCCCCAGCATTAAAAGAAGTAAATAACTGACTAAACTGAGAGCATACATCCCATTTCTGATGTCCTTCTCTAAAAATCGGACTCACAGAACGTAAAACATCTTCCGTATCACCAGCTTTCTTCAAGGTAGCACGAATATAGGCCCCTAGATATTCAGTTCCTTTTGTTCTATCAACTGGGGGAAGAGAAATACAGGTAACCGTTACTTTCGCAACATTTCGCCCTGGTTGCGCTGCAAGGATGTCAGGCATATAGAATTTTATTCTTTCTTTACTTGTACGATTGAGAATGCCTGTTCGAAGAAATGTTACTCTTGAAGGGCTGGAATATTTACTACTATCTACATCCGAGAAACCTCTTCCGTATAAATTATGGACTCCCCAAAGATCTTCATTTGTCATTTCATCTTCATTCCATAATGGTTTAGCATTATGATACATTAGTGCTTTTGCCAATAAAAGATTATCCTCAGTAACTCCGAGAATCTCTGCCAAATCACCACTTATTATGGGTGCCGAAAAACTTGTTCCTGCATCAGGAGATAAGAAACCCGTCTTATCTAACGAAAGGCTAAAGTTATCTTGTGGAACACTTGCAATCCCATTGTCTTGTACAATTACTCCAGCATAAGCCGTCATATCGGGCTTAGAAAAATCTTTAAACCCAGGGCCTCTTCTGCTATATGGTGCAATTTGATGGTTTTTAGAAATACAAGTATCATGAGTACACCCCGCAGTAGCACCTACAACAATAGAAAGCATTGAATCTGCAGGAGAAGAAATTATACTATCATCGTCATCAAGTATTTCTTCTAGGGAATAATTATATTTCCATAAGTAGTGATTCCCGGCCGAAACAATAAATTGAACATGGTTCTTTTGTTGCAGAACATCAAGCTCATATCCAAGGATGCTCATCTCATCACCGTCAATTGGATTTTTGGAATTTGCTGATAAATTAAATATCTTTGACTTGTCTACATATTTTATGACAGAATTCTGAATTCTAGAAATAAACTCATCAATAGGTACATTTCCATCAAGGATATTACAATCAATAATTCTCACCCTAGGTCTAAGTATTCTATCTGAATCAATTTTAAAATTACGAAACGATACCAGACTTGCTACGCGAGTACCATGTGAACAATCACCACCAGTTGTATTGCTAGAAACCCAACGATCTACGACAAGTTCCTTTAGATGTTTAGGGAATTTAACTCCATTATCTAGAACTACAACAACAGGAAGCTTGCCAAGATCAACATCAGGTGCAAGTTTAAAATCCTCAATTGATATTCCTTGAGGAATATCAGATGGAACATTAAAAAAATCAGTTTCTTCAATTCTAAAAATCGCAGAATCGTTTTCAAACTTAGTTAATGTAGACGGTTCTATCAAGGCTCGTACTACAGGCGTACCATCAGAAAGTCTATAAACAGACTTTTGGGAATTCCCCAATTTCT
>JAENWH010000173.1 GCA_016650135.1 Peptostreptococcaceae bacterium | reverse complement strand
TTTTTGCTGCTAAACTTTGGGAACCAACCCCATATTTTATTTCTTCAAACACTACCATAAAGCAATGATAATATCTTCAAAGACAGCGACTAGGACAAAGTCTCTTCCGCTTACCTATGACAATATCACTTCCCATTGAGGCCCTTTTCACAATGAGATGGAGGAATACTTTTTCATCTTGCCATCTCCCTGGCCAATCTTCCAGACAGGGCAGCTATCGAGGAGAAGATAGTTGCTTCCTTGGCTGATCTGAAAGCTTCAGATGCTGTTGATCCCAACAATTCTGTTAGGTTCCCAGGTTGGAAGAGAAAGAGCCTGCGTGAAGAGAATATGCGAGACGGTATTCCAGTAGATGATAAGATATGGGAGAAGATTTGCTCGTTGTAGGATTTAATTGAATCTTGCCAATGCTAATTTACCCCACTGCTATTAACTGCTACTAATCAGGACGATATTTCTTGACCAGAGGAACAAACTAGTTGATGCTGATATTTATGATAAGAGAAAAAGGTTATGCTTATGTCTAACACTATTGGTATTATTATCTCAATTCTTGGTATGATTGGATTCTTTGTTTTATTTGGTGATTTTCTTTATGAATTATTTACCAAGCATAGTATTAATAATACAACAAAGACTATGCTTACTACTTTTATAAGTCAGAAAAAATATATCAAAGAATTATACGTTGAAAGTGGGCCCGCACATGAAGAATTGCGGTTTTCTGTCGGAAATAGGAAATGGAAACACCGATTAGTGAGATTAGTTAATAAGTTTATAAAAGAAATTCCCTATTCCTCTCCAGGATGGACAGGCACAAATTATAAAAAATATCGTTGTTTGTGGATAAATGCATCTATAAATAGGATCAAGGAAAAAATACAAATCTTGCAAGACTTAACTACTGCATCACAAACATTTAGTGGGGAAAATCTAAATATTGATGGGAAAGATTGTGATGCTGTTTTAACTATAATTGAATTTGTGTTTAAGCCTGCCCTAAAATCTTTAGAGACTATTGCTCAGTTAGTTGGTGCTAAAACAATCCTTCTTACTGCTTCTGCAGGGAATGGAAAAACCTTTCTTTTCTGTAGTATTGCAGAGATGTTACAAAAGCAACACCGTACCTGTCTTCTTATTAATTCCCGTGATATGGGATCTAAACCTAGAGCATATCTTTATACTTGTTTATGTGGTGAGATACTTGTAGAAAAAGTTATTCTAAGAAAATTATATATTAGAATGATAAGTGGCCTTGCTTATCTTAAACATAAACCAATTGTGATCATGATCGATGCAATTAATGAAAATGACAATCAAGAGTTTCGTGATGAGTTGGCAATAATGGTTATGGAATTTCAGGCATTCAAAGGTATCAAAGTCTTGTTGTCATGTCGTAGTGAGTACTTAGAAGCTCGGTTTTCTGAATTGTTACTACAGTTAACGATAACAAAAACAAAGAATAACTATGATAAGGATATCTTTATTGGGAATGGAGATTCGTATTTTTTACGATATGGTAGAAATTTTCACAATAACAATGACCTTTTGTTTCAGCGGTATAAAACATATATGAATTTTACTGGTAATATTTCTCCAAATGTGATTGAACGCCTAAATAGTTGTTCTTTTCTTACTTTTCGTATTTTTTTTGAAACATTCAGAGATTCAAGTGAATCAGTTAGAACATTTAATCGTGCGGAGATTTTTTCAAAATATATAGGAAAGGTTTCAAAAAAAAATGAGGATGTTGCTACCCTACTATATGAAGTATCTGCTTACATGATAAAAAACAAAAGTTATTATAGTATACCTGAATCAAGCGTTAAAAACGTTAAAGGTGATTTATCGGAATTGTTGGATGATAATATATTATTGGCCCAAACTATAGATTCTCATCAACCAGATGATATTCGATCTGAGCCCCAAAACATCATAACTTTTACTTTCGATGAATTACGAGATTATCAATTAGCAAAATATTTAATTAAAGAATCGCCTCTGCAAAATTACCAATCAGTATTTAATGTTCTTGATGATTTAAAAAATGACGGAAATCATAGAAATGGATATGATTTTATAACATCACCATATGAAGGTGTCCTTAGCTTTGCCTATTTACATTTTTTTAAGCAAAAAAATTATGAGGAATGTCGTAGGATTTTATATGAATATATAGGTGTACAAACAATGCTTAATAGACTTCTTGGTGACAATTCTAAGCAATATCTTGGAATTCAACTAATATTTGATTGTGGAATCCCTAAGGAAGATTTTGAGGTAAAGTACGTGCAAGATATGTTGAGAAATATCAATCCAGGCATATTCCAGCAAGTTTTTTCATTTTATATTCAAGAGCAAGAAATCGAAAAATTATTATCACTTATCTTACCCCTAAAGCTAGAGGACCTGATTCATATCTTTGCTGATTTCTTTTATTATGAACACGATTTGAAATCAGGTAAGGCAGTTCAAACAGACGAAACTGAAAGAAAAGTAGAAACAATGTCTGAATTATTTCTATCAAGCCATGAAAAAGATTATTTATATTTCTTTTTGTTCCTTGTATGGTGTGTTGGCGTAATTGATGAAAGTCAAATGCTTTTAAGTACTAATGGCTATCAACTTGACAGGTATATTTTTAACTCAATTATCGAAAGAGTCAAAGACAGTTCACTAAGAGAAAAATTTTATGCGAAGAAAAATCAGCTTGAGGAACGATTATGAGGAAAAGAGAACCTTTTTGTAGCTATCCAAATTCTCAAGGCTGGTTCATGCCTTTGTTATTTTTTTATACTAAACAACGAAAAACAAATTTGAAGGCTTTTTGCCAATATGTTAAAGTTAAACCCAATACATATTTCTTTGCTGTTCTTGAGAGATATTACAGGTATCATACAAATGAAAGTTATAAGGTAAACAAGTTATACAGAAAATTTTATAAGCATGAGTATGCCAGTCTTGAGGATTTTCTCGAACAACATTTCTGTCTGCCGAGGGAAAACGCGACAAAGCTTGCGAATAATTACTCTTATGTTACTGAATTAAAAGTAAATAAGTATAATAGCATTCAACAGTTTGAGCAAATGGATGAAGAGGTCCTTGATTCGGGATTTTCACTTTTTCAAACTTTTTATAAGGATATGTCGAATGAAAATTAGAATTGGTTTTGTAACTAATAGTTCCTCTACGAATTTCTTAATTCTTTCTAAGGAAGAACTGACAGTTGATAAACTTTTAGATAAACTTGGATTCGAGAAGAATTCAATTTATTATGAAGTAGGTTACCAGTTATGTGAAAATATTCTAGATGCAGCTGATAGGAAGTGCTTATATCACGGAGACTACATTGGAGAACTGACAAAGGAGATTGTGGAAAAAGAATTTGGTCATGATTCTGCAGTTGCATTTCAAAAATGCAAGAAAAAAGGGTGGACTTCATATTTTGGACGCACAGAAAGTAGTAGTGATTATTTAACAATATTTTTTACTTGTGATAGTTTTTTGTATAAAAATAAGGAAATATATATCGATGGAAGAAACTCTACATGGTAATTAATTATCATGATAAATACTTTAATTTCTATGAATTTTTTAACACTGAAAATGGTACACTTGTCAGAACGGATTCTAAATCGGTAGAAGGAGTGGTTAGCCAACCTTCAATGCGGTCATTTCCTGAATTGCTAGATGTAGGAATAATGGGCCATTGCACAAATTACAACTACTCTATTTGTCAGGCTGCAGGTATAGATTGCTATCAACAAGGCCCAAAGAGCAAAAAACCTAATATGATTTTTGCTGATTATATTTCTATTCTAGAGCAATCAAAAGGAAAAGTATTTCAGATTGCATTGGGTGGAGCTGGAGATCCCAACGCACATTCAGAGTTTGTTGATATTCTTAAAGCGACTAATGATTATGGAATAGTCCCGAATTTAACCACAAGTGGTTCGATGCTACGTAAAGAAGATATTATGGCGATGGCAACCTATTGTGGCGCCGTAGCTGTTTCCTATTATTCTCGACTTAATGAATCATTAAAAGAATCAAATATTCACACCATCAATGCAGTTTCAAAACTGAAGCAAGGTGGGTGTAAAGTAAATGTTCATTATGTGATTAATAAGGATACAATTAAAGATGCTTGTATTCGGCTTGAAAAAAATATTTTTCCAAATGAGATAGATGCAGTAATATTCTTGCTCTATAAGCCAGTAGGGTTTGGTCTCAAGGAAAAAACTATACAAATAGATGAACCAAGTCTTGATCATTTCCTTTACCTAGTTTTTAACAATCCACACCCATTCCAAATTGGTTTTGATACTTGTTTTACACCTGCTTTGTTGCCTTACTCCAAAAAATTGCTTTCTGAATCAATAGACACATGTGAAGCTGCTAAATTTTCAATGTATATTGACTGTGAATTAAATGCTTTTCCTTGTTCTTTTGGCCTTGACATATTCAATGGTATCTCGCTAAGGGAAAAATCAATAAATGGAATATGGTGGTCTAAAGAGTTTTCTGATTTTCGAAAATTGACAGCTTATAATGAGTGCAATGATTGTAAAGACTTTTGGTTTTGCAACGGTGGCTGTCCCTTAAAATTACCAATTACCATCTGCGCTCAAAGTAAAAGTCAAAAATAGACACAGAAAGCAAAATATAATATTATACACAATGCAGAGAGGAGCTGATCGTTCTGATCAGCTCCTCTTGGTATGCTACATTGTATGTATCACTTCGTTGCTTGTTGTTTTCTACTTGTTCGCTCAGTACTTACCGTACAAAGGCCCGAAGTTCTGACAAGCTCTGAAGTCAGCGCCTTCCTTGTTCATACCCAGCATAGACCAGGCACTAG
>JAENWH010000521.1 GCA_016650135.1 Peptostreptococcaceae bacterium | reverse complement strand
TTGTTTAATATCATTTTCAGCTTTTCTATAGAGCTCCTTGATCTTCTTGTTAAATATGGTGCAGACGTAAACATGAGGGATAAATACGGGAATAGCATTCTACATGATGATTATTCAGGTCGCGATGCTAAAAATTTCGAAAAACTTTTAATAGCCCTGATAAACATCGGATTTGACATAAACTCAAGGAATTCTGCGGGATATACCATTTGGAGGTTCTGTAAAAACGAAATATTCGCAGATATTTTGAAAAAACATCATGGAGTTGAATAATTAAAAGTAGCTTTTCAAAGGGTTAATTCCACCCGGCGATTTAGGTCAATTATATCCCGGCATTGAAAGGAGTTGTTTTATGAGAAATTATGGGTGTTTATCATTTATATTCGATTGTGTCATGGTTTGTATTACTGCTGGATTTTGGCTCATTTGGATATTCATAAGAGAAATGCGACGAAAAAAATCTTGAAATGCAAAATGGAGTGGAATGATCCCAAAAAGTGGACAGCCTAATTTTCGCCAATTTAATGCATAATAAAGGCCGGAATGGGTACGGCCGTTTTCGACCATTTGTTTTTTTAGACCCTGGGAAATAATACTGTCTACCAAATAGGGGCTGATTTTAAGCTGAAATGACATAATAATAACGCACTTGGAGATATAATTCAAAGATATGGGTATATGTTAAGAGGTGGTGTGCTAAGGCTCAAAAGAGGAAAGAACAAATCTATATGAAACAGGAGGAAATATGAAACAATTTGAGACATCTAGATTGGTTACAAGCCAGGATATGAATCATCATGATACGCTTTATGCAGGTAGGATGGCGGAGTGGTTTGCAGAAGCAGCCTTTATGGGAGCATCTGATTTTTATGGCCAATACGGTGAAGCCGAGCATCTTGTCGCAGTTGAAATCCATTCCATGAAATACCTGGGTCCGTCATTCAATGGCGATATGATAAGATTTATATCAATGGGAGTCAAGGCTGGAAAAACCAGCATGACAGTATACACAAAAGCATTGAGAAATGATACTGATACCAAGGTTGCTGAGGGTTTGGTTACATTTGTTTGCGTAGATGGAGACAAGCAAAAGATACCCCATAATATCGTATTTGATGAACCTGAAACAGATGAGGAAAAGGATATTGTGGAAAAGTTTAGAAAAATAATGGAATGATCACCAAAAAGTGGATAACTTAATTTTCGCCGATTAACAAAAGGAGGATTTTTATGAACATGACGCAGTTAGAACGAATGAAAAATGATAATGGTTTTATTGCAGCACTTGATCAAAGCGGAGGTAGTACACCTAAAGCGCTGGCAATGTATGGAATTACAGAAGAAGCCTATGCGGATGAAGCTGAGATGTTTCAACTGGTGCATGAAATGCGATCAAGGATTATGAAAAGCACTGCTTTTACCAAAGAAAGAATTCTTGCGACTATCCTATTTGAAAAAACAATGGATTTAAAAGTGGATGGGAAATACACTGCAGGTTATCTTTGGGAAAAGAAAGGGATTTTATCAATTCTCAAAGTGGATAGGGGGTTAATGGATTTAAATAATGGTGTTCAATTGATGAAACCTATTCCTAATCTTGATGAATTGTTAGCCCGTGCTAAAGAGCGTCATATCTTTGGTACTAAAATGCGTTCAGTGATAAAAGAGGCAAATGAGCAAGGAATAAAAGC
>JAENWH010000481.1 GCA_016650135.1 Peptostreptococcaceae bacterium | reverse complement strand
GTTATAAAGAGCTACTATAAAATAGGAGAAGATGTGGACAAATATATGGCTTGCTCTTATGTGCTTGAATTTACTGAAAAACTGGCACTTGAAAACCAGAGGGCTCCCGAACTTTTTCGACTGTTAATTGATTTTTTGGATATCATGGAAAAAAGACAAAAAAAGTATTCTACAATTGTTTTGGCTTATCAGGTGAAGGCTCTTCAGATTATGGGAACCATGCCGGAACTGGAACAGTGTGTAGAATGCGGATGCAAAGAAATATTTAAGAGTTTCAGTATTAAAGGCGGTGGTGTCATTTGCGAAAAATGCAGAAAAATCATGAACCCGGAAGGGAATGAAAAGTTGATTTATGATTTAAATTTTGATATAGTAGATGTATTAAAGTATTTTTCTAAAAATCCTTTAAAAAGCCTTGAAAATTTAGCGCTTGATGATGGTTTGACGCTTACACTGCAAAGCATTTTGAAAAATTATGTGTCTCATCATCTTGATATAAAAAATTTAAAAAGTGAAGGTTTTTTAATCGAATATTAAAGGAGGTAAGGATATGGAAATTACATTAGAAAAGATTGAATTAGTGAAAGACAGAACAGGGGTTAGTTACAGAGAAGCAAAAGAAGCTCTAGAGTCAGCTGATGGAAGCGTTGTAGACGCAATCATAGCTATTGAAGAAACAATTGATGAAAAATCAAAGGGGAAATTTTCTGAACACAGTGCTCATATTATTTCCAGCATAAAAGATGCTGTAAAAAAAGGTAATGTTTCAAAAATTATCGTTAAAAAAGATGAAGATGTTGTGCTGAATTTACCTTTAAATGTAGGAATTGTCGGAACAGTCCTTGCACCATGGGCAATGATTGCTGGTGTAATAGCTGCTTTTGGTACAAAGTGTGTAATTGAGTTAGTAAAAGAAGATGGTTCGATTTACGATATTAGTGAAATGGCAAATGAAACTTTTGGGGATATCGTTGAAAAAGGATCAAATATTGCGGATGAAGTAAAAGTTAAAGGAAGTGATGTTTATAAAAATGTAAAGGGAAAAGCGTCAGAAGCAATGAGCAAAGTGAAGAAGGATGACGATGACCTTGATTTCGATTTTGATGACAATTGCAACTGCGGAGATGACTGCACTTGTGATGAAAATGACAAGGACTGCAATTGTAAGGAATAAACAATAAATTTGAACTGGAAATGGTAGGAAAAAATGACGAACGAAATTACTATGGAAAAAATTGTAGCCCTTGCAAAAAACAGGGGCTTCGTTTATCCGGGCTCTGATATTTATGGCGGTTTGGCAAATACCTGGGATTATGGTCCAGTAGGCGTTGAATTGAAAAATAATGTAAAGAAGGCCTGGTGGAAGAAATTTGTACAGGAATCAAAACACAATGTAGGTCTGGACGCAGCAATACTGATGAATCCAAAAGCATGGGTTGCATCAGGGCATGTAGGAGGATTTGCCGATCCTTTGATTGACTGTAAAAGCTGTAAGGCAAGATTCAGAGCTGACAAACTGATTGAAGATTATTTAGCACAAAACAAAATTCGGGATATAACAGTTGATGGCTGGTCTAATGAAAAAATGGAAGCATTCATGAAAGAAAAAAATATCGGCTGTCCTGATTGTAAAAAGACTGACTTTACACCAATCAGACAGTTTAATCTGATGTTTAAAACTTTTCAGGGAGTAACAGAGGATTCAAAGGCAGAAATATACCTAAGACCGGAAACAGCACAGGGAATATTTGTGAATTTCAAGAATGTTCAAAGAACTTCAAGGAAAAAAATACCTTTTGGCATTGCGCAGGTGGGAAAATCATTCAGAAATGAAATTACACCTGGTAACTTTACTTTCAGAACCAGAGAATTTGAACAAATGGAACTTGAATTT
>JAENWH010000324.1 GCA_016650135.1 Peptostreptococcaceae bacterium | reverse complement strand
GACTTTTATTATACAACAAATTCATGACTTTTGTCAAAGTTAAAAGTATGATATTATAGAACAAATTTGAATTGGAGGTTTTTGATGAATTTAATAAAAAAGGCAGGAATATTAACCGGAGCAGTTGTTGGCGGCGTTATTGGCGGTACTCTTTCTGTTATCGGGAAAGTTGCGAAAATCAAAATAATAGATGATATTGGCGAAAGCGTGATTGACTCTACTATTTTAACAGGGACAATTGCAGGAAACCTTGCAAGTGGCACCACTGATTTATTGACAGGTAAAATACAACATGATGAAACTTTAATGAAAGAAGGGGTAACTGATATTAAAGATACCTGTCATAAGGTAGTTTCTAATTTCGTCGGTAATTTTAAACTTGTTGCAAAGAGTGGCAGTAAAATTTTGGGTGGTGTAAAACAGAAAAATCTCCATCAATTTACTGGAGGCGTAAAATCATTGGTTAAAGTAGTTTCTGTCGGATTGTTAACGGTTGGAGCAATAAAAATAAAAGAAGATGGGGAAAAATAGATACTGCACCTTACAAATATTTTTTGACTTGCCAGCATTATTTTAATAATATTTTGAGGACATTTGGAAACACACATTCCACATCCGACACACTTTTAAGCGTACTAAAAAAAGACGCCAAATGTTAAAATTTAAACGATTGGCAACGCCTTGATAAAGTTATTCTGATGTCGTTCATAAGCAGTTTCTTATGAATTTAATTTATAAAGAATCCAGATCAAATGGTGTTTCCTGATAAACATAATAATTTAACCAATTGGAAAAAAGTAAGCTTGCATGGCCTCTCCATCTGAAAAGAATTTCCTTTTCAGGATCATCATCTTTAAAATAATTACACGGGATATTAATATCTATTCCTTTATTTATATCTCTGAAATACTCTGCAGCCAAAGTCTCTTTATCGTATTCCTGATGGCCTAAAACATATATTTGTCTTCCGTTTTCAGTTGCTATGATATGTACCCCTGCCTGATCAGATTCTGCCAGTATTCTTAACGCCGGCTCAGCCACTATGTCATTTTTCTTAATTGCTGTATTTCTGGAATGCGGCGCATAAAAAACCTCATCAAACCCTCTTACAAGTGGATTGTAAGGTCTAACCACCTTATGTTCGAAAACACCGAAAACCTTCTTGTCAACCTGGTGCTTGTTGATTCCAAAATGATAGTAAAGGGCTGCTTGGGCGCCCCAGCAGATGTGCATACTGCTGTATACGTTTGTCTTAGAAAATTCCATTATTTCGCTAAGTTCTTTCCAGTAATCAACTTCTTCAAAAGGTAGCGTCTCTATTGGTGCTCCTGTTAAAATCATTCCATCAAAATGCTGATTTTTAATTTCGTCAAAGGTTCTGTAAAATGCTTCCAGATGAGATTTCTCTGTATTTTTTGATTCATGTGTATCCATGCATAAAAGAGTTAATTCTACCTGAAGTGGAGAATTTGCAAGTACTCTGGCGAGTTGTGTTTCAGTTGAAATTTTAGTTGGCATCAAATTAACCACCAGTATTTTAAGAGGTCTTATATCCTGAACTACTGCTCTCGCCTTACTCATAGCAAAAATATTTTCTCCCTGCAGTGTATCAAATGCAGGCAATTCATTTGGTATTATTATTGGCATTTTAGTTCTCCATTTCTTTTATTATTTCAACGCATTTTCAAAATCAGCTATTATATCCTTAATCGATTCCACGCCAACCGAAACTCTTATCAATTCAGGTTTTATTCCAGCTTTTAATTGTTCCGATTCGGAAAGTTGTCTGTGTGTTGTGCTTGCAGGATGAAGCACACTTGTGCGGATATCTCCAACATGTACAACAATACTGGCAAGTTCAAGTTTCTCAAGGAATTTTTCTCCTGCAATTTTCCCGCCCTTGACACCAAATGTTAAAACTCCACTGGCACCCTTTGGCAAATATTTTCTTGCCAGTTCATAATTTTTGTCCTTTTCAAGACCAGGATATATTACCCATTCAACATTTTTATGATGCTGTAAAAAGTTGGCAAGTGCCAGTGCATTATCACTATGCCTTTCCATTCTCAAATGTAGAGTCTGAAGTCCCTGGTGCGTTAAATAAGCATTCATTGGTGACATTGTACATCCCATATCCCTGAGCATTTGCGCTCTTAACTTAAGCACAAATGCTGTATTTTCGAATTTTTCATAAAATTTCAATCCATGATAACTGGGATCCGGTTCAGTCATTTCAGGAAACTTGCCCTCAAATGACCAGTCAAATGTTCCAGCCTCCACAACCATTCCACCTAAACTACTGCCATGTCCATCCGCATATTTTGTTGTGGATTGGATAACAATATCTGCTCCATGTTCTATGGGTCTGCATAATGCCGGAGTAGCAAGTGTGTTATCAATAATTAATGGGATTCCCATTTTTTTTGCTGCACTAGAAAACTTTTCAAAATCCAATACATTCAGGGCTGGATTTGAAAGCGTTTCTGCAAATAGAACTTTTGTATTTGGCCTTTTAAAACTTAGTATTTCATCTAATGTTATATCCTGATTGATAAAAGTAACTTCAATTCCCATTTTTCTAAGAGTAACCCCTAACAGATTAAATGTACCTCCGTATATACTGGTAGACGATATAATATGATCACCTGCTTTACAGATATTCAGCATCGTCATCAAAGTAGCACTTTGTCCTGATGATGCTGCCAAACCTGCAGTTCCTCCTTCTAGAAGAGCCATTTTTTCTTCAAGTGCATTCACCGTAGGATTCCCAAGTCTTGAATAAAAATATCCGCCGCTTTCCAGATCGAAAAGGTCTGCAACATCTTTCGCATTATAATATCTGTATGTCGTATTTTGTATAATTGGCAATTGCTGTGGTTCTCCGCTTTCAGCTTTATAAGTCCCGTGTACACAGTCTGTTTCAAATTCATATATTTTTTTCATGATAATTTCCTTTCCTATTAGTACATTTAGCACCTAATTAATTTCTTTTATCGCTCCATTTTTATAAGCATATGAGGCGTAAATAAACTGCAG